>CBDUQO010000010.1:0-21278 GCA_965369365.1 uncultured Methanosarcinales archaeon | reverse complement strand
TCGACGCAGCGATCTCAGTCAGATTAACTTCCAGATCGTAATCGAGATTCAGGTCGCGACACATATCCATAATCTGCTCTCTGTACTTCTCTTTGAGCGTGCCGTTCTCTTCCTGCTCGTAGAGTGGTATCGTCTGCTCAAGGTTCGAGAGATTCCCGTAGAGTCCCGCTGCAACGATGACCGGCGTCAGGTGGTCGATCATGACCGCACTGCCCCGCCTCTTCGCAACGATCCCTTCGCCGACCCCTTCCACTTCATACGGATAGACAACAGGCATGTCCTGAATCAGGATTGCGGGCCAGCAGTCCACTACTGACAAGCCAACGCCTTTTCCGGGCAGCCATTCCTGCGTTCCGTGCCTTCCCATCGAAACGATGGCGTCAGCCTCATAGACGTGGTTTAACCAGTAATAGAATGCGATGTACTGATGCGTCGGCGGAACTGACTGGTCGTGATAGAGTGCAGTCATGTTCTGCTCTGCCCCGCGCGATGGTTGCGGCGCAATCAAGATGTTTCCAAGCGTTATCTTTGGAATCACGAGGTATTTTCCGGATTCGTTCTCATAAACCATGATTCTGCCCGGGGGCTCGCCCCACCGCGCTACTACCTCGTCTCTCTTCTTTTCAGGTAGCATGTTGTTGAACCACTCCAGATACGCATCTTCCGGAATAAGCGCAACATCATGGTTCTCCGCGACATTCTTGATCTGGTCAGGAACCCATACTCCGATATTCCGCCCTTGTGAGAGCACCAGATCAAGGAGTTCCTTGTCAGTCGGTATCTCATCGCCGAGTGTGTATCCCCTTTCCGAATCATTCATCGCATGAAGGATGTTAACGATACTTGGCGCAACATCGAGGTTTGCTGCGGCAAGAGCGCTGCCGTTTCCAACGGAGTGGTGATAGTAGAGAATCGCAACCCGCTTCTCACTATTATCTGTGTGGCGCAGACTGCCCCATGAGAGCGCACGATCGAGCGCCCACTTTATCTGATAGTCGATAGGCTCAATGATCTCGACGTTGTATGTCGCATTGTACGCCCTCCCGCCGACAACGATGAACTCGATCTCACCTGCAATCTCCATCACAGGGATCTGCATATTGAAGTAACCGTCCTTTCCGGTTGTCTCGTTCTCCCACGCTTCAATTGTCGTGTAGAGTTCGATGCATTTCAGGACCGGGACATTCATCGCTTCGAGATACTCCCGTTTCTTAACCATCACCGTGAGCGGACCCATCCCGAGCCCGAGGTCGATCATGACGTCGACGGCAGACTCGTTGCCATCCATAAACATCATGGTCAGGTTCTCTTCAAAGAGCAGGAATGGCTGGAATGCCGGAATCACGTTCGCTCCCCGCGCCTCTGCATCCCTGATTAGTGCGTCCACAACACCAATCTCGCCAGTCCCTTCCCGCGACTTCCAGAATACGATCCCCAGTGTCAGGTTATCAGGATTATATGCGTGGTGTGTCCCGGAATCATCGCTGTACCACTCGAGATACGCGGTTAAGTTCTCAAAAATTCTGTTTGCATCCGGATGATAGATTCCGTTATCAGGGGTGATCTCAGGTTCTTCGATCCGACCAAAAATACCGCAGAACTCGCAACCAAGGTAGAACAAAAGCTGTTCCATGTTCCTTTCGTTGCGGCTCCCCCAGTACTCCATGATGTACGGATGCTCGGTTAGATTGATGTTTGTCAGGTGCTCCGGATACGTGCAGATCACTGTAACGCCGCTCTCATTTGCAGCCTCAATCAGTGGCACGAGCACGTCCTGAACCGATTTTGTTGTCAGGTGCGATGCAAAGATCATATCATACGTCGTCAGATTGAGGTCAAGGGGAAGTATGTGGCTGTCGTACACGCTGATATTCAGACCGATCTTATCTGCGGTTTTTCTGGCTAAGAAGACATCGCCCGCGGATTGCAGGAAGAACACCATCTTCGGATCTCTGTTCACACTTCCGAGATTTCCGTCTCCGGTGTAGCTCGTGATTATGACGAGAGTAGAGTCTCCGGCAGAGAGGTTATGCACCCTGCCAGCGATTGAGCCGGTGCCATAAGCGCCTCCTGAATTGTTGTATGTCGCGTTTCTGACAGCATCTGCGGTCTCATTGTCTGCGGTATCGTTTAACCGGATCTCAAGATCGCTTATGTGCGCTCCTGCGCCAAGTTCCACGCTGATATTTCCGATCACGTCCCCTGAGAGTGCTGTTACCGTGTAGATGCCTTCTGGCAGGTTGGTAAAGATGAAGCCTCCGTCCGCATCGGCTGTTGTGTTTGGTGCTGGCACGACCGGTACGCCCGCAGGCGGCAGATCATCCTCGCCCGCGTCACCACCATCACCATCACCCTCGTCCCCGCCAGAGCCGTCGTCTCCGGGATCAGCCATCTTCACCAGAACGGCGGTTGCGCTGGTCATCGCAGTCGTCACGCCGCCCATGCCGTGTGCAAGCGTCTGCCCCGATATCGTTGATGTGCCAGCCACGCCACTTGAATTTACTGTCGCATTCATGATATCAAGAGCATCTGCAGCGTCTCCAAAAGAGAGCCACACCTCAGTTCCTGTGAGATTATCGCAATCACCCATACTGACGTTCGTGCTTCCGGTGAACCATGTGCCACCCATCGCGGGTGTGTAGTATGCTACATTGATCGTGTAGTTTCCGGCGGCAAGATTATAGAATGTGTAGTTTCCGTTCTCATCCGAGGTTGTTTTCGCAAGCACGGTCATGTTATCGGGTTGTGCGGTTGCGGGCAGTGTCACAATCGAAAACGCCACGATAAGTGCTGCAACCAGCAGTACGGATATTATGCCGCGGTTTCGCGTATCTGTTTTCACTGTGCAAAGACGTGTATCGCCATCCCCCACCCGGAAGGCAGTTTTTACTCGATTTTTTGTGAAAAAATCGTTTTGCATCTTTCAGCCTCCAGCGCTACTCCACATGCAAGATCATGAGAGCGTCTAACGATGTGACTGCATAATCTTCATTCATGTCGCCTGCTAGCTCCGGTTCGCGGCTCCCGGCACTCATCCCAAGGGCTATGAGCGCATCTGTCGATGTGAGACTGCCGTCACAATTAAGATCACCTTTGAGGTAGCTGCTTGTGATGACCGTTGCGTTCGCCATCGCCACCACCTCACCTCCCATCTTGTGTGCGAGCGTCTGCCCTGATATCTTTGAGGTGCCGGTCAAGCTGTTCGAATCGATTGTTGCGTTTTGTATATTGTTTGCATCTTCCTCGCTTCCGAAGGTCAGCCATACCTCAATATCACTTTCAGCAACTCCATCGCCCACACTGGTATACGTCCGTCCTGTGAACCATTTACCACCCATCGCAGGTGTGTAGTATGCCACGGATATGACGTAATCCCCGGCGGGAAGGCATGTGAATGTGTAGTTTCCGTTCGCATCCGAGGTCGTATTCGCAAGTGCGGTAATGCTTCCTGATTCTGCGGTCACTGACAGCGACGCAATCAATAGCACAGTCACCAGTGCTATAATCAGCAGATTTACGGTATTATTTATTTTCATTTGATTTCTCCTCTGTTTTCGAGTGCACCGCGTCAGAACGCATGTTCGTCGGTGGTGAAACATCTTTCAAGTCATCGCATGTTAGGTAGTCAATAAGCTTACCCTAACAAAGTTAGGTTTTTGATAAAAAACCTAAAACCGGGGGCTATCTCCGTTTGATCCATAGCCCTGCTCCGATCAGTCCGAGGATTGCGATCACCGCAACGATCGCCATTAGCGGTGCACCCGATATCGGCAGCGAGGATGATGTCTGCACCTCAGTCATCACTTGTCCTTCGACCTTGTCAGCAGCAGCACTGGCGTCACTCGGTTGACTGGTTTTCGATGGCGGTTCCACCATCGCCTCCCTGGTTGTTCCAACACCGGTTGACGAAGACGATGTTTTAGTCTGATTCGCGGTTCCTTCTGAAGGTTCGGGCGGGTATGTGCCGTCCCTGCTGCTACTGCGGTCATGATACTCAGAATATGCCTCGCTGCCCTGTGGAGATTCCGAATATGCCTTTGTCATATCTTTCGTGTATGTGTCAAGCAGCGGATTTCCGCAGCAGACCATGCAGCAGCAGGGGCCATACTTCTCGACCGATTGTTGATACTCTTCAGCAAGTGCTGCTTTCACCTCATCCGATGGCGCCCAGAAATCCTTCCGCGACGCTTCGAGCATTCTTGCCATTATCTCCTGACGTGCCCACGGGCTGTTCTCATCAAACCAGTTTTTGGTTCCGAGATCGTATTTATCCAGGATATACACCTCGTACACCTCGTTCCAGTCGGCAGCATCAACGAATCGCGTATCCACGACATCCCAGCCAAAGAGGTTTGCCAGATGGTCTGAAAGCGTCCCTGCTCCGGCATAGCCATGTTCCATCAGACCCCTGATGTAATTCGGATTGAACATGCGTGTCCGCATCTCCATGTTTATAAATTCGCCCAATGTCTGCATCCGTGGATTGCCGGCATCCCTTGCATTCGTTATCCACATCTCAGGGCGCTCGCCCTCGCTCACGCGGGCAATCGCCAGACTCAAACCCCCGAAGTACTGGAACGGATCATCGCCATCCAGAACGCCGTAGAGATTGCTGCTTCTTATGAATACTGCGATATCAGTATCCCTTATAGCTGCTTTGAAGACATCTACGCCAGAGATCAGGGGGCTTACGTACATCTCTCCATCGATGTACACATTTCCTGAGCGTTCGATGAATTGATCCGCAATCCTGTCTGTGTTATCCCATGTATCGCTTGCCCACGTTGCATCCGCAATTCTCACGCCGTAATCCCCTTCAGGCGGTCCGAATAGTCGCGACATCGACAACTTCTCGGCTTCTTCCTCATTCACGGTCACATTCATCGACTCCATCAGTTCCATGTAGTACGCCTTCAGCTCAAGGGAGTGCTTCCGCACGTAGTTTTGGTCTTCGCTTTCGTTCAACTGCGAAACGATCCTGACCGCATCGTCGAGAAGATCCATCTGCCATGGGAACTGATCCCTGTGCAAGCCGGAACTGTGACCGATGATATCGATTCTCGGACGCGTGATCACTGTTCCGTCGGTGAGTTGCAGTGTCATCTCAGACTCGTTCATGATGTGCAGATTCTCCACTTTGGGCTTGGTGTAATAGAGAATCCTGCCATCGCTCCGCCATATCGGTTCGACGCCCATGAGATAGAGCATCTGGGAGTGTGGAATGCCGTGATTGCGCATCGTCTCTATCCCCCAGAGGACGAATGCGACCTTTTCAGGGAATTCTCCGTTTCGCTCATAGTAATCCACAAGAAGCGCGTCCATCGTCTCTTTTCCGATCGTATAAGCCTCCTCTGTGGGAATCGTCCTCGGATCAAACGAATAGAAATTCTTCCCGGTCGGCAGAACATCAGGCGTCCGTAAGACGTCCCCGCCAACTGACGGCATGATGTATTTTGCACTAAGCGCATCCAGGAGACTCTTTATCTCATTTGGGGATGATGCGAGGATGTTCTGGTAATATTCCTTTGCCATTTCCAGATCTACGGAAACATCCGAAGACGAACCACCAAGAATCTCGTTCTGGGCAACTGTGATATTCACACCATCCACAAGCACGCTGTAGAGCAGTCGGTAGGACTCGGTCTTGTTAAACTCCTCGGAATCGTGGGAATCACATGATGCATTCACCGTCTGCACGTCTTCTATATATTCAGAACCAAGCATCCCCCTCACAAGCGCAACAGCGCTCTCATCCGGTATGGGGTTTGCAAATATCCTGAGACCGTACGGCATATTCGCATACATTATCTCGTGCAGATAGTCATGCACCGGTCCAGCGACAACCATAGCTTCGAAATCATCAAAACTCGCATCATAAGAGATGTTTATCCCGATGTCCTCATCGATGTGCGTATCTTTTATGATCCCAATGCTCGTGTTCTTGTATCCACTCATGAGAAGCTCGTTGCCATTCCCCTCTGCAAGCAGATAGTGATGAATCGCCTGATGGAGGTTCGAATAGTTGCCGTACAGTCCGGAAGGGATGAACGGCGGCGTTGCATGGTCTACGATTACCGAGTAACTCCTCCTTTTTGCCTGCGTTCCCTCACCGACATTGTCAACGATATATATGTACGGATTCGGGAAGTCCTGTATCAGTGCTTCGGGCCATGATCTGCTGTCAAGTCCGACCTGCTTTCCGGGAAGCCATTCCAGCGTGCCGTGTGTTCCGATGTGAACCAGTGCGGACGCGTCGAATCCCTTCTTCAGCCACAAGTAAAATGCGATGTACTGGTGGTTTGGCGGCAGGCTCGAGTTGTGGTAGAGCAGCTTCTCACTGTTCTGGTATCCCCGGTACGGCTGCGGCGCAAGCAGTACATTCCCATACTTTATACACGGAATTACGATGTGTCTGCTGCCGTTCGGCGCGGTATACACCATCTGATCTCCCGGAGGCTGCCCCCAGTCTTTTATTACCGCATCCCGCATATCATCCGGAAACTCGTTAAACCACTGGAGATAGTCGTCTTCCGGAACCAGTACGATGGCACCTGATCTGGCAAGTTCGTCCACATCATCCTGCGCCCATGCGCCGATATTTCGCCCCTGTGTGATCAGTTTGGCAACGATGCTACCGTTGTTCGATAATGAATCATTCCGGTCGCTGATGTTGTACTTTGTGAAATTCCCCCCAAGATCGTAGCCAGCACCGTCCATCTCATTCAAGAGCACCTCAAGCGTTCTCGGAACATCCATGTAACTCGCACCGATCTCGGACTTTCCCGGAGGATACGAGTAGTAGATGAGCGCAATCCTCTTCTCGCTGTTGTTCAGGTACTTAAGATCAGTCCACATCAGCGTCCTGTTCACGACGTAACTCGCCCTTCCGGGAATCGGAATCTTCATATTTGCGTTTGTTATCTCGTCAAGAACGCTTCCGCCTACAACGATCGGCTCAATCAAGCCCTCGAGTTCCTGAAGCGCAACCGCCCAGCCGATATAGGACGTAGGAATCCCGATCGTTGAGTTCGCCCACTCAACAGGTGTCTGTCCTGTTGTTATGCAATTCATCCAGGGCACGCCAAGCTGTGCAATCACCTCCTTTCTCTCCGCGATTCCGCTCAGATTGAACGCCTTGCTGCCATGAAACGTTCCCATATAGGAGAGGACAACATCAACCGTGGCGTTCCCTGCATCATCGAAGAAAACATCCCTTAGATCGGTGTAATCGAGAATAGGAATCACGTTTACGCGTCTATTCTCAAACTCCCGTATGATTGCGATCCAATCATCGAGATAGTATCCGTTGGCATAGTAATAGCTTGAGAGCGTGAGACCGACCGTTGGATTCTCCGGGTGGTACTTTCCAGTATCATTGTACCACCCCATATATGAGGACAGATTCCGGAATAGACAGTCCTTGCAGGGTTGGAACTCCGGTTTATACTCCGGATGGAATATTCCGCTGCGAGGAAGCTTTATTCCGGGTTTTATCTCTTCATCAGCACCCATCAATGTAACCGCCAGATAAGTGAGGATGCGGCGGTGGTTTTCAATCCCGCTGGGCGTCCAGTATTCTTTATATGCATGCTTTCCTATGCTTTGATCCACATTCACCACCCATAATGAGGCAGATTGGGAAAGCCACATCGTATTACTCGTGCTGTTTGCCTCATCCAGCCTTTCCTGAACCGATGGGAGGTACGAAAGATGGTATAATGCAATGTTGTCAAAGGATGTGAGATTGTTCTCCCCCGCCTGATCACGATTGTAGATTGTGAGGCTTATCGTTGAGTTCGCAAGGGTATAATTCTTCATCGCCTCCTCGAGGTAGTAACGGTGGATCATACCCTCTTCAAGTATGAACAGGACGTTTACCGCCTGCAAGTCGTAGAACTTCGCGCCAATGTATGTTATCAGATGCAACATCCCCACATCACCGCCAGCCTCCCAGTGATCGGTGATGTTTGCATCCACAACGTTTCCAATGTCGATCTCTGAGCTTATATTGTAAGTAAAGACGTGAGCGCTTCTGTTTATCGTCTGATTTATGCTTGAAACGGTACCCGTATCAAGAGAAGCCAGAAAAACAACGCTCTCGTTGCTAAAGTCCTTCAACTTTGCCTGCGATGCGTTATATATCTCAAATTCAAGCGTGGTACTTGCCGACGCATTATAGAGTGAGTCCCGGTTCTCATCCGTTCCAAGAACGAAGATTATCCCGTTTCCTTCTGGCTGCGCCATTACTGGCAGTGGTATTATCAAGAGCGCCATTACCAGTGCTGTAACCAGTAGTGGGATCGGTGCGAACGAACGCACATCTTTTGTGTCGATAGTCGTCATTGAATTTCTCCTCTGTTACTTTCGGGTGCACCGCGCCGGGGTGCGATCGCAATCGGCGGTGAAACCTCTTTTGAGCCATAGCATGTTAGGTACGCAATAATCTTGCCCTAACAAAGTTCGGTTTTTGATTAAAAACCTAATTTTAGTGACTGATTATGTTTTAACCTTAATTCCGTACCACTTTAGGGAATATGTCCAACCCAAATATCTCCTCTATATATTTGAATTTGTGAGCATCAGCCCGGAACCACGGACTTGAACGAAGCGAAGTTCGAGGTTGGGGCGGGTTCGCAAGGGCAAATGGATTTTGTGATGGTGTACGTACATGCACCCGTGTCAAGTCCGGGATTGGGTAATCAGGTCAGCCGCCAGCATCGACAGAGATGTAAACACCGGGATGTGGGGCGGTATTCGCGATTGCAGCCTGCTCGCAGTCATATATCGCCACCTCAACCCCCCACAGGGTAACCATCCCGAGACGAGAAATCAGGAAAGCATTCATACCAGCCGGTAGATGCAGACATCATCGTTCTCAAATATCCTCTCAAAAGGCGCAGGATCAGAGCAAGTAATCATTCGGTTGTACATCGACTGTTCGTACGACTGCTCAAACTCCGATTGCGATGATACCGCAGGTTTTGGGTCCAGCGCTTCGGTCATAGCCCAGAACAAGCCGGGTCCGTAGTATCTTGGCAGATATACGACGGTTGCGCCGTACTCATCCGCAATACCTTTTGCTTCATCAACTGAGCCGGTCACAAAGAACCGCGCAACATCCGCCACCCGCTCGTCTGGCTCACATTCGTTAATCGAGGTCGGTCGTGCGACCGTGTGCTCGATTCTCTCTGATGCGTAGCATATCACCGGAGTCCCTCCTGCTGCCTCGATTTCGAGCGTGGAATCCCACCATGCCATGACCACCGCAGCATCTGCGGCATCCGCACCATCGGTCACCCCGAGGAACCGGATCGCGTCATAAGTATCTTGTGAGATGAAACGACCCGATGTGAACTCCTTTGAATCAATGAAATACGAGATATCCTGACCAACCATCCAGGTACCAGCCATAAAATCATCATTTAGCGCGTACAATTTAATCTCTTGATTCTCTCCGAATTCTTCTACCACCATGGAGGCTTTCTGCTGATTCAGATGGTTGTAATAAACGACCAATCCGACAGATGCCGCTGCAACAAGAATTAACGTGATTGCAATCGTCAGGTAGGATTTATTTCTTGTCTTGGTAATGTGCGGCTCCCTGGTGCTACGAAAGAGCATAGGAACACTCAACAGAGCTGGCAGCGCGATCAGCACGGAGTACGCGATGAGCGTGCCCAGATCGAATGTGTAGTTGGAGAGCGGTCCCCTGATAAGCACCGCAACACCGCTGTACCGGATATGTGCCATGAATTGGTGCAGATATGCGAAGAACGCAATTGCAAGTGCGATGTTAGCGAGCGCAAGTATCTTGCAGACGTTATCATAAGAATTATCTCTTCTCACGAAGCTAAATGAGAGTACAAGTGAGATGATTCCGATTGTGAGCAGAAGCCCCGATGCCACGAAGTTGATATCCATGATCCACCACGAAAACATCCGGGTGTTTGGCTCTGATAGAACCGAGAGAGCAGTTGATATGAGATAAAGAGCAAGTGCGAGGTGGATAACTCCCAAAAAAATCTTGCTGTTGATTTGTACCTCTGTTACAGTATTGTTTTCATTCGAGAACATAAATTCTTCCTCCTTCTTGATCTGTTCCTTCATAGGACACCATCCAAGCAGTTTCTTGACGTATTGGAATGTATAAGAACAAAAACCACCCGAACGGCAGTTTTTGATAAAACTTTTGTGAAAAGTTTTCTTGATACGTTCGGTCATACGATCTCCCCGAGTTTCCGGAATAGCTCATCAGCCATCTCTGCGGGGCTTTTTGAACTGGCAAGCGATATTTCCATCTCGCCCGCGTAATCCCGCAGGAGTTTTTCGCACTCATGCGCGTGGCTGCACCCACCACAGTCCCCCTCATGCCAGTACCAGACCTGCACGCCGTGCTTTGCCGAGACAAAGATGATTGCATCGGTATCCAGTTGAACCGATCTCCCGAAGAGCACTCCGCGCTCGAAATTCACTTTTTTAACCTCGATGCGGTTCGATTGCGCCATCTCCATGAGAACTCGTGATACTTTCGAGTCCATGCCCTGAAGCGATTTGGATACCGATTGGCGGCTGACACTGAAACTTCTGGCGATCTCCGCGCCTGCCATGCCGTCTCTGCGCAGTCGCCAGAACTCAAACTGCCGTTCGTTTACTGGTAGGAACATGTGTCAACCTATGTAAGTTTACACATAAAAAGTTTTTGGTGAGGATGGAAAGGAGAGAAAGAGAGAAAGAGAACGGTCACATTGCACGGTATCAAACCAATCACGGACGCAGGCGCTTACCTGCAAATTACATGAGTGCGCCAAGCAAAATTTGGTGGTGTCCCGACACGTAGTTAGTATATGGGTAGCGCACCGGTATACCAAATTAAACCGCCTGCGGTAAACTTATGTATTGATTACGTCCAGACTACACTTACATTACAGTGTTCATGTCTTCTGAGAACAGGAGGTTTTGATGACCGATAGTAGAGATTATCTGCACCGCACATTCATGGGACTCGGGACTGCAGTCAGCGAGCTGTTTGGAAAATCGAGCCAGGAGCTGACAAACTTATTCACTTCATATATCGGCGCTGAAATCGGTAAAATGTTCCTTGAGAAGGGGCTGGTGAGCCGGGATACGCCAATACCAGAGCTGATCGGAGTTATTGCACGAGAGCTTGAGTTCGGAGACCGGTTTGAGATCACCAGTAGTGCCGGTTCAGTCACGCTCAAGATCTTAGACTGCAAGGTCTGCCCGAACAAGGTCGGCGGTGAGCCATTCGTGACGTCGGTATGCCCGATTCCAGGAATCATCCGGGGTGCCATCAATGCCGTGAAGGGCACAAGCGGCGAGGGCTATGCAAAACTCCAGCCGGGTGAGGGGTGCGAGGTGATATCAATGATCGATCCGGAGGAATCATGACCGAAGAATGGCGCAAAGAGAAGGTGGATTATGTTGTTTACAACGCGATATCGTATGCATTCGAGCGAGCGCTGAAGGAGACGCTTGGAGGTGGCGCAGCAATCATGCAGACCACGATGGTGCCGCTGATCGGCGTTGATCTCATCAAAGCTACCGAAAAGGAGCTTGGAATCGAGTTTAAACCAGGAAAACCCATTCCAGAGTTCATGAAAGACCTTGCAAAACTGCTTGTTGGGCTTGAAGTCGCCGATGGGATACGATGTACGCCGGATGAAAGCGATGGCAATGGTGGTGGTGATGACGGTAGTAATAAAGGGAAAGTCTGGTGTCACGTCAAAAACTGCATTAACACACTCGCACTGAAGTACCTGCGTGAGAAAGGGATTGAATCGTATGTTCTCTGCCCACCCGGCTTTTACGCAGCATCAGCCGCCAGAAAGGTTTTCGGAGACCAAGTTCCCGATACAAATAACGAACACTACCGCGGAACTCGGGGATTGTGTAATGGCATTTGAGTTGATTGAGTAGGTGAAGCATGCCTGAAACAAAAAAAGAACGATTGGACAAGATTCTCGCCAGATTCGGGGAAGTCGGACAGATCCGGGCAGTTGGCGTCGTTTCAAAAGAAGGATTACTGATCACGTCGCGGATGCCCCCTGAGATGAACGAGCGGATCGTTGCTGCGCTCTGTTCCACGATAATGGCGAGCGCAGAGACTGCAAGCACCCAGATGGGGATCGGAGCGGTGAATGATATTCATGTAAAGACCGACCAGGGCACGATATTGCTCCAGCCAGCCGGCGAAAAGGCAGTCCTGATCGCACTGGCAGAAACCGGCGCACAACTTGGACTGATCATGATGGAGATTGAAACACGTGCGAAACAGGTGCAGGAGATCCTTGAAGAGGTGTAGCATGGCGGCTAGCACTCCAACTGGTGACCGCACCGGAAGCAAACTCCGCAAGACATACATTCCGATGCTCGATGATATGCTTGGCGGGGGCATGCCTGCCGGGACGTCGCTACTCTTTACGGCGATGCCAGGCGTCACATCGGAGGTTTTCGGATACCAGATCCTTGCCGAGCGTATGCGATGTGATGAAGAGATCGGCTTCATTTATACAAACACAAAAACGCCTGTCGAGATCGAACACGTCTTTCAAAAGTACGGCTGGGACCTGCAATCGTTTCTTGACTCTGATCAGGGATTTTTTGTCGATTCCATATCCTCGATGATGGGGATGCCTGCAATTGGCAGGTATGTGATCGATAATTTTGCAGAGAGCGAGGCAACGGTCAAAAACGCGATCTCTGATGTTGCGGGAGGGACTGCGGTGATCGAGAATATCGCAACGCTTCTCGATTCGATCGGCTTTGACCAGACGCTCGGGTTGATCGGGCGGTTGAACGAAGAAGCACGAAAAAACGACGTGAATATCATCTATATGTTCACAAGATGGAATTACAAGAACGTACTTCTCGAAAAACTGTCTGATATCGTCGATTGCGAGGTAAAACTCTTCAGTGTCGAGGAGAAGGTGATATACAGGCAAGTCTTCGCAGTTACGAAATCCAACTGGATAGCCCCCAAAACAAACAAGATATTCTTTGAGGTCATTGAACCGGGTGGCGTTCGAGTCTTCATCCCAAAACTGCTGGTGACAGGACCGTACAATGCAGGAAAGACTGCATTTACCCATGCAATTGCAGCGGATACTGTTTCTGTGGATCGGCAGTCTTACGAACTGTTTCCGACGACGGTGGGTCTCGATATCGGGCATCTTGATTATAACGGTTTCTCCGCCGACGTGTTTGGTACTCCAGGGCAGGAACGGTTCGATCTCCTGCTTGAACCACTTGCAAGAGAGGCGATCGGCGCGTTCATCGTTATCGACTCGACAAAGCCGGACACGTTCGTGCGGGCAAAGGAAATGATCCGGATGTGCCGCACAGAGGCAATACCAAAGGTGATCGTCGCTAACAAGCAGGATCTTTCGGATGCACTCGCCCCTGAGGCGATCAAAGAGAAGATGTCGCTATGGGAGGACGTGCCGATCATACCAGTCTCAGTATTGAACAAAGAGGGGCTAAACAAAGCCCTCGACACTCTGTTTAGTCTGATGTATGACGTGTGATATATGATTCCAAAAATAAGATCCGGAATCAATGGGTTTGATGAACTGACCGGCGGACTGCCAGAGAACACGATGACACTGGTCTATGGTCCGCCAAAGACCGGAAAATCCATACTGTGCTACCAGTTCCTCCGCCAGGCTACAGAAGACGACGATCTGTGCATGTATCTGATGACTGATTACGACCTGGCACAGCTCGAACATCAGATGATGGCTTTTGACTGGTTCATTCACGATTATGTCCTGAATAAACGATTGTACGTGATCGACACTGCATCAGGCTCGATTGGTGCGATGCAGAAGGAAACAAAGAACATGTCGATCTCTTTTCCACAAAATCCAACCGACATTGCAAGCAAAGTCATCCAGCAGCTACAATATGTCCATCAGCAGGCGCAGCGGTTCAGGTCGGTTCTGGACTCGGCAACCACGCTCTTTGCGTTCAACTCGCCGATCCTGATCATCAGGGTGCTCAAGGCATACACCCTACGAATCAAGATGGCTGGCGGCACTGGCATCATCACGTACACCGAAGGATCGGCAGAACTGCAGATCGAGACGATGTTAAAAGCGACCGCAGACAACATCGTGTACCTTGGCGAAGACGAACTCGTCATTGAGGCGATGACAGGACTTAAACGCACGAAAGCAAGTTACCAGATCACCGATAACGGGCTTGTGGTGGAGTGACCACACCCCCGGGCACCTACAACCATTCAGGTTACCCGGTTTGGTTATTTAAGTTCCAGGCAAAAGGGTTACGGAAAGATCGAGGATGTTGCGCGTTATTCAGCCCCGGATGAATCCGCAGCACTCCTTGACACATTTTTAATATCAGACCCGCCCGGCGGCAGGAATCTGGCGATCTGGTCCGGCGGCGCAACAACCTTGATCTGCCGCCCAAATGCATCCGAATATGTCCGGTAGATCTTCTTTGCAAGATCGTTCTGGTTGAACCGCCCGGGCACAATCTCAATCACATATCCTGCGCGTTTCTTCACCGCGGACACAGGACCGCCGATAAGCTCCAGTCCATCCGTTATCCCGACTGCGATACCGATCGAGACGTTTTTAGTGTAATTCCGCTTACCTCTGATGATAAATGCACCTTTTGCAACGAACTCACCGTGTTCAGGAGTTTTTGAGACTTGGTCAGGATGCACCCAGTAGCAATCTCCGGTATACTGCGATTCTTTCCAGAGATTTGAATACGAGACCGCGAACTGCGCCGCCTCTGCGAGCGTTTGCTCTGGCACCTGCCCGCCGCCCTCAGCTTTGATGACCGTTACTGGCGCGCCGGGTGCCTGTGTATGCACGAAAACATCCCTCTTTTCGAGGTATTTCTTGACAATTTCCTCGTTGCTCGTAGAGTCCCGCCCACCTACCACAAGAAGACCGTCTGACGACACAAACCATCTGAATCGGTGGTACCAGCGCGGTTTCGGACGCTTGAGTGTTGACGTTTTTATCTTCGACTCGCTTGCCGCTTTTGCTTTTTTTACTTCTTTTTCGATAAGTTCGCGGGTATGTTCGAGCGCACGGGTAGCACCAGCCCGTTTTGAGCTTAGTTTCTTGGATTTGTCGTAATATGCCTGTGCATTCTGTGGGACCGATTTTCCGATGTTAAGTATGATGTCGGTCCGGTCCAGTTCCATTGTAATTGTCTTTTTGTGTGGATCAATCCGTTTTATCATCCTTGCGGTGGGGTGGTCTGCCTGCTTCACGATCTCTGCGATTTCGCCCCATCCACGCCCGTTTGCAAGCGCAGATCCAATTGCACCGAGCGACTCATCAATCAACTGGTAGTGCATATAAATCGTCTCTGCTTTTGCCTCCAGATCGGATTTTTCTCTCTCAAATTTCAGAATTGCATTTTCCTGCTGGGATAATCGATGTTCGAGTGGATTTTTCTTTATTCTGGCTATTTCCGATGGTTTCTTTTCATGTCCAACCAGCACGTCAAAGAACTCATCAAGTGCCTCATTAAATGTATCAAAATATCGTTTTTCATGATCTGCGTATTTGGAAATCTCAAACGGGAGAACATCGATCTTCTTGTCATCATGGTATACGATATGCGGCTTTGGATCATGTATCCGCCCAAACACCTCCGTAATTCCCCCATGTATTGTTAGGATCGTTTCATCGGATAGATCCCGGCAATCGAGGTTTTTATCGATCCCCGACACCGAACAGACCGCCTCAGCGATGGTGCCACCCATGTTCAGATTTGTTGCAAGCGTCTTCACAAGATTGATGTCTGATTTTGAAAATAGATCTGACAGTTCGCCGGATGTAATTTTAACCGGGTTTAGCTGCATATCCGGCAATTTATATATCTCACCACTCCTGATCCTGCGCCCGCGAAATGTCACCGGACGCATCGGGAGAATGATTTTTTGCTCATCAGTTGCCAGTATCGCGTTGCCGGGCGGGAATAATTCGATAATAAGAGTGTTTTCGTCATCACCACGCATCGTCTTGATCTCAATGATTCTGTCGAACTCATACTGCTCGATCGAAACGATCCTGCCATGAGAAAGGTATTTCCGGAGCGTCATCGCAAACGTCGGCGGGAGCTTCGGACCTGGCTGCGGATGTGTGGTCAGGTGCATGGATACGCCCGGATCGACCACGAGATCACATCTTCCCTCGCCAAACAGGTACAGATTCAACCGGATCTGCTCGGTCTCGTTATCTGATTTGTATATCTTCTCGATGCGCGCTCCCGTCAGATGCTGTAGCTCGGAGACCATTGCCGCAACATCGATACTTGTCATCTCGCGTTTCATATTGAGTGCCCATCCAAACTATGACTCATTTGCAGGTCACCGAAACGTTGAGACTGAAGTCCAGCCACCGCGCAGAATGGGTAATCATCCCGAGCGAAATCACGTCCACACCGGTTTCTGCATATTCCACGAGGTTATCTGCCGATATGCCACCTGACGATTCGAGCATCACCGAATCTCGCAATTTTTTAGCATCCAACACCGATATAGCATCTTTGACGGACCTGGCATCCATGTTATCGAACATAATAATGTCAGCACCGAGTTCGGCGGCGCGCACGGCGTCACTGGCAGTTTCAACCTCGATTTCGATCTTTTTCACAAAACTCACATCCTTCGCAACTTTGTATGCCTCGTCCATGCCGTAAATCCTGATATGATTGTCCTTTATCATGATGGCGTCAGTGAGATTGAACCGGTGGGGGTCACCACCGCCGAGCATTACTGCCTTCTTCTCAAACCTCCTGAACCCGGGCGTCGTCTTTCTGGTGCAGGCAATCCGTGCGCCGGTGTGTTTCACCAGATCCACACACGCACGAGTCAATGTTGCTATTCCACTCATCCTGCCAAGGATGTTTAAGGCTACACGCTCGTTTTGCAAGATTGCGCGTGAACTCCCTTCAAGGTCGATGATGGTATCACCGCCCGCGATCGCATCGCCATCAACATGTTTGCGCGAAGGCGAAATCCCGCAATGACTGAAAATCCGGACAACTTCTTCGAGCCCTGCAAGTATCCCGCTCTCTTTTGCAATAATTCTCGCTCTGATTATTTTATCCGGGAGTGAACTATGAAAAACATCGAAATCTCCGGTATCTTCCCTTAAAAAAACCTCGATTTCGGATATAATCATTGAACTAAGCCCAGATTATTTAGTTGCTCCCACACCATTAGCTTAGCAGTCTCACAGTGTGTCTGGCTCTTTGCACCAGTGATCACCAATTTTCCAGAACGGAATATCAAAACAACAACCTTAGGATCCTTTATCCGATACACAAGTCCGGGAAATACCTCTGGCTCATATTCGACATTCTCGAATCCCAGACCAATGGCTATCGCGTCCAGATCAAGCTCAGTGCCAAGCGTTGCCCCTGCCACGATGTTCTGAACAATGTATGACTTGTTTGTGATGGTATATCCAAGATCTTCGAGATCCTTTGCAAGGATTTCTACTGCGGTATCCACATCGCCTATGCTTTTTGCGCCGGTGCAGTTCGCTTTACCTGATCCAAAGACTAAAAATGCAGTTTTTGGAACTTTTATCCGGTATACAAGCCCCGGGAATTTGTCCTTGTCATATTCGGCGTTCTCGAGGTGCGAGGATATGTGCTTGAGATCGAAGCTGTCAGCGAGTGTCATCGATGCGACGATATTTTCAATCTTGATTGTAGAGTCAATCATAATTTGCACGTTGGGTTTATATACATTAAATATACCGGTCACTTGGGCGCGGTCATCCGCAATTTTGTGAATCAATTTCACTGCCGGATTAATCAAAATACTCCGGACTCCATGCCATGCCACCCAAAAGAATGGTGTAGAGTGCACTGTATCAGATATACAGTTGCAGGCATACAGTTTTACAAACCGCTAACATAATTAGTCAGTTATGAACGCTCTCGCCAGATATCAGTGCATCTCAGCCGACCGCAAACCGGCACGGTTCATGATCGCAAAGAACACTCCGGTCGATTTCGATAGGGATGCCGCGCTCAGTGACCTGTGGAAACTCCACGATGATGCGATGAGCCGATTCAGCAAGTCAGGCGAGTCGGACTGGTCGGACTGGTTGGATAAGTCAAATAGGTTAAATAAGTCAGAAAACCCGGATGAACCGGATGGGAAATCATTACTCGACCTGAAAGTCGCGATTTCAGATCGTATACTTGAAAATTGTCATTTCTGTGACCGGAGGTGTGGCGTAAATCGGAGAAAATCAGGGACTGTGGAAAAACAGGCATTATGGGGGCAAAATAAACACGGATATTGCAGGACATGCGCTGTTTCAAGATACTCATCCGAGTTCCTGCATTACGGCGAGGAGCCTGAACTCGTGCCGTCACACACTGTTTTCTTTTCAGGCTGCGTCTTTTCGTGTGTCTACTGCCAGAACTGGGAGATATCGACAAACCCCGACCTCGGAATGCCAATTCTTCCGGAAAACCTTGCAAGACTCGCCGCAGCAAAGCGCGGTCTTGGTGCCAGGAATCTGAATTTCGTGACTCCAACCCCACATCTCCACACCATACTGCGCATTCTTGCCAAGATGCGGGTAAATACTCCGGTCGTGTGGAATTCTAACATGTACCACTCCGAAGAAGCTGCGAAGCTTTTATGCGGCGTTGTGGACGTCTATCTCGGGGATTTCAAATATGGAAACGATGAATGCGCAAAGAAATACTCAAATGCCGATCATTACTGGGATACAGTCACAAGAAACTTCCTGTGCGCTTACAAGGACTCTGAAATCCTGCTGCGGCAGCTTGTGCTGCCAGGACATGTTGAATGCTGCACCGCGCCGATCATCGAGTGGACACGCGAGAATATTCCGGACGTCCGGTTCAACCTGATGTTTCAGTACCGACCCGAGTATCTGGCATATCACCATCCGGAGATTAACAGACTGCTCGCGCGAAGCGAGGAAACGCGGGCGCGTGAATTGTTGATGGAGATGGAGATTGATGTTGGGGTATAGATGGGTCAGGAAGCGCGGGCGCGGGCGCCAGGGCTGAAGTTGTCGATTAGAGTCCGGTGTCTAACACCCCTGAGGTTTTGACCCCCGCAAAACACGAGTATATATAGCACGCATATAAGTCACCGATATACCATCGGGTGGCAGACACATTTATATAACAAACTCTTTTAAATGATAATCATGGAATACATAACAGCAGTCATTGTTTCGGTACTATCGCGTACCCCTCAGGCATTACCAAACATGACGACGATAACAAAAGGTGAATACCATGACCAATCTGACCGATAAAACAATACTGATGGTGGTTGCCCAGCACAACTTCAGGGATGAAGAGCTGTTTGTTCCAAAGGAATTCTTCGAGAAAAGGGGAATAACTGTAGTAGTAGCCTCGCAGGATGGCGGAGTTGCGACCGGGATGCTCGGAGGATCCGTAAATGTCAATGTCCGCGTATCTGACGCCGATGCCAGCAATTATGATGCGGTCGTGTTCGTTGGCGGACCAAGCATCGATTCACAGATGTTGTACAAGGATCCAGGGTATCTGAAACTGGCAAAGGGTGCAAACGACGCAGGCAAGCTCGTCTGTGCGATCTGTCTCGGCTCGATGATTCCTGCAAACGCGGGTATACTGTCAGGCAGGAATGCCACTGTCTTCATAAGCGGCGTATCCTACATTGAGGAGAAGGGCGCAAAGTACACCGGCGCGCCAGTGACCCGGGATGGCAAAATCATCACGGGAGCGGGTCCGGACGCCGCAGAAGAGTTTGCAGAGACGATTGTAAAAGCACTTGAGTGAATGATCACATGGTTACGCACATCGATCCATGGACCTCGGCGGGAATTGAGGATTATTCCAAATTATTTGAGGAGTTTGGGATAGAGACGTTTACTGAGCTTCTCCCGTATGTTCCGGATCCTTGCCCATACATGCGAAGACGGATCATCTTCGGGCACCGCGGATACGCCCCTGTGCTGGACGCAATCCGCCAGAACAAACCGTTTGGGGTGATGAGCGGGTTTATGCCGTCTGGTAAGATCCATATCGGCAACAAGATGGTGATGGATGAGATTGTCTGGCATCAGCGACAAGGCGGCAGCGCATTCGTGGGAATCGCGGACATGGAAGCACATGCGGTGCGAGGGATGTCGTGGCAGGAATGCCGCCGGATTGGGATTGAAGAGTACCTCGTGAGCCTGATTGCGCTCGGGTTTGAGCCTGACGGGCACATATATTTCCAGTCAGAGTGTTCTGATGTGCGTGATCTTGCATTTGAACTCGGTATGAAGACGAATATCACCGAACTCTCTGCAATCTACGGGTTCAGCGGCGAAACGAATATTGCACACTTAGAGAGCGCACTTGTGCAGAGCGCAGACATTCTCCAGCCGCAGATCGCGGAGTATGGTGGTCCAAAGCCGGTCGTGATCCCGGTCGGCGCTGATCAAGATCCACACATCCGCCTGGTGCGGGGTCTTGCAAACAAGATGCGGATGTTTCGGTGTGAGGTTCGGTCGATTCAGGATGTTCCGTATGTTAGTGTGCGCGGCAAATCCGCCCCACCTGATGCGCTAACAAAAATATTCGAAAAAATTATTGACCTGGGTTATAATGCAACGAAATATAAAATGCATATTGATGTGCAAACCGGTGAAGATGTTCATGAGGAATTTGTCGAGGCATTCCCTGTTGGGCATGCGTTAAACCCCCACTTCGAGATTGCGATGCACAAGATCGAGTCCGCTGTCCGCAAGATCGAGATCGAGTTTGGGGGCACAGGGTTCCTGCCGCCGGCAGCAACGTATCACAGGTTCATGAGCGGACTTTCCGGCGGGAAGATGTCAAGCAGCGTCCCTGAAAGCATAATCGCGATGACCGAAGACCCGAGGGGCGCGGCATCCAAGGTTAAGCGGGCAAAGACCGGTGGCAGGATGACACTTGATGAGCAGAAGAGGCTCGGAGGGGAACCGGACGAATGTACAGTATATGAATTGATGCTATTCCACCTGATACCAGATGATAAACACATCACAGAGATATATCAGGAGTGCAAGAGTGGGCGCTTGATGTGTGGTACTTGCAAGGCGTATGCGGCTGAACTAATAGCCGATTTCCTGCGCGATCATCAGCAAGAGAGGGAAATTGCAAGAGAGCGTCTAAGTGAGTATGGCTTATCCACGATTTTTTCACAAAAAATCGAGTAAAAACTGCCCTCCGGGTGGGGTTGGTGATATACATTTCGTGCA
>CBDUQO010000009.1:0-21520 GCA_965369365.1 uncultured Methanosarcinales archaeon | reverse complement strand
TCAGTGTTAATCTGTGGCTAAAAGCTTTTATTAGCCACAGATTTCACAGATGGACCCCGATTAAATAGTATCTGCCAAAGAGAGTGATTCATTCAAGAGATCTCATTCTATATTTGGAGTTATCCAACCGCACCACCGACGAGGATGTGCCCCCAACACCATACAACGTGACAGCCCCATTTCAGAAAAGATTAATATCTATGTCGCCCACTGGTATTGTGATGACGAGATAGCCAAGCCCGGTATGGCGCTGGATTGCTAAACGTTTGAACTTGGATTTTGTGCAAACATCCAGTGGTGCATCGCACCTCGGGGGTTCAAATCCCCCTCTCGTCGTGACGTTGTTCTATCGTTTCTGCGACGCGGCAGTCCATGCCACACCAAACGCATAAATAGAGTGACATACCAGTTCACATCGAAAACTAAAATTCAAAAAAAGAGTTGAAATATATGGAAATTGATCTAAATAAAGCACTTCGAAAAACAATCAGATCCGGCAAAGTTCTCATCGGATCGAATACGTGTCTCGACGTTGTGAAAAATAACAATGATATAACGGTTGTGCTTGCTGCCAACTGCCCATCCCACATACGATCACAGATACACGATTCGGGCGTACCGATCATCGAGTATCCTGGAATGAGTGTGGATCTTGGGACCGCGTGCGGGAAACCGTTTACCATTGCCACGATGGCGATCATCGACCCGGGTGATTCAAACATCATGAAGGTCTTTGATCCTGAAGAAGTTGTAGAAGATGAATCGCTGTCTGAAGAGGTATCTGACGAACTCGAGGGATAGGCGTGGGTGAAATCAAACTCACCACCGAGGGTATCCGGTATATTGCACTCTTTGAGAGTCTTACGGGTGCTGTTGCACGCGATTGCATCGATGACGGGGACCGGATACTCTGTGTGGTACAAAATGGTGATATGGGGCTTGCAATCGGGCGTGACGGCGAACATGTCAAACGCGCCAGCAAATCCGTAGGTAAACATATCGAAGTCGTTGAGTACTCTGACGACATTGCCGCATTTATGAAGAATGTAACCCAGCCAGCAAACATGATCGGGATCGAGTCGGTTGTGCGCGGTGGCAGGCGGGTCGTGTATGTGGATGTACCCGCGGATCAGAAGGGGCTTGCAATTGGGAAAGATGGCAGAAACATTGAGAAGATGCGACTGCTGGCACATCGACACCATGATATTGACGATGTGATTATCAGATAATGTTTAAGTTTAAAACCGATCAAATGGTGACTATATGAGTAAAGGAAAATACGCTGCCCGCAAACTGCAGAAGGATCGACAGAAAGCTAGATGGAGTGATCAAAATTATAGCAGCCGCACGCTCCGCCTGAATGTCAAAGCAGACCCGCTCGTCGGTGCTCCGCAGGGGCGTGGAATCGTTCTGCAGAAAGTTGGTATTGAGGCAAAACAGCCGAATTCTGCGATACGCAAGTGTGTCAGGATACAATTGGTTAAAAACGGAAAGCAGGTTACTGCATTTTGTCCGGGTGACGGTGCTATCAATTTCATCGATGAGCATGACGAGGTGACTGTCGAGCGTATCGGTGGTCGGATGCATGGCGCCAAAGGCGACCTACCAGGTGTCAGGTTCAAGGTGACCGCGGTAAACGACGTGTCGTTGCGTGAAATGGTTATTGGGCGTAGAGAGAAGCCACTACGGTGATCTTGATGACTGAACAACTGTTATTTGATAAATGGGACCTCTCAGAGGTTGAAAGTACGGATCTGGGCACCAGGAGATACATCAATCTAAGTCCGAGAATCGTGCTGCACACTGGTGGCAAACACGCCAACCAGCAGTTCAATAAATCAGACATCCCGATCGTTGAGCGGCTGATCAATCGGGTCATGCGATCTGCAGCGAACAACGGCAAAAAGCAGCTGGCTTACAGGGCTGTTAGGTCTGCATTTGAGATTATCCACGATAAAACGAAGAAGAATCCGGTTCAGCTCCTTGTTGATGCCATCGGAAATGCAGGACCCCGTGAGGAGGTTGTCCGTCTTAAATACGGTGGTATTGCCGTGCCAAAGGCTGTTGATACCGCGTCCCAGCGCAGGGTGGATATCGCGCTCAAGCTGATCACAATTGGTGCACACCGGGCTGCACTCAAGAGCAGGCGATCCCTGGAGAAATGTCTTGCAGACGAAATCATGGCTGCTGCATCGTATGATGTCAGGTGCCACTCGATAAATCAGAAACAGAGCATCGAACGGGTTGCAAAGTCTGCGCGATAATTAATTGGTATGTGTTTAGCTGAGGCGAAAAAACCACGGGATTAACACAGAAATCCGTGCAATCTCGTGGTTAGCTAAACACGTACATTAATTGTAATAGGGCGGCTGTGGCATAGCAACGCTAACTGCCACATACAGTCCTACACGGTGTCAGGGGCACTGGGTTACAAATTTTGCCGATCCGGTGCGGTATTTTGTTGGAGTGGCATAAAAAGTCAAAAGTTGATCAGAGGTCATCGAGTGGATCATCATGGCAGAGCACTATAAATTATGGATCAATGGCGAATGGGCTGAAGCAGAGTCTGAAAGCGTATTTTCAGTGGTTAATCCGGCAACGGGGTTGGAATTTGCAACTGCATCCGCTGCAAAGCGCGGCGATGCGCGAAAAGCAATCGATGCGGCACGCGATGCGTTTGATAATACGAACTGGAGCTCCAGCCCACCACTCAGAACGAGCGTCCTGCAGAAAGCAGCGGATCTGCTCAGAAATGACGTTGACATTCTTGCGCGCACCGAAACGTTGGACAATGGAATGCCAATTGGATGGGCGAAGCGTTTCGTCCTGGACACGGCAGACTTCTTTGATTATTTTGCAGGTCTCACGAGACCGCTCAAAGAGCAACTCGATGAACATAGCACAGTCGTCTACGAGCCGATCGGTGTTGCGGCGGGGATCGTCCCGTGGAACCTGCCGCTCAAGATGGCGTCATGGAAGGTTGCGCCAGCGCTTGCCGCAGGAGACACAGTCGTGCTTAAGCCGTCGAGCCAGACCCCGCTCACCGCGCTAAAACTCGGGGAGATATTTCATCGGGCAGGATGTCCGGACGGCGTGATGAACGTGATTGCAGGTCAAGGGAGTGTGGTTGGGGCAGAACTTGCAGTCAGCACAAAGGTCGATAAGGTTGCGTTCACTGGCGGAACTGAGACTGGAAAAGAGGTCATGCGGCTTGCATCAGCGAACCTTAAGAAGATCACGCTTGAATGCGGCGGAAAGTCTGCAAACATAATCCTTACGGATGCAGACCTCATAAAAGCAGTGAACGGAGCGGTCTTTGCAATCTTCTTTAACGCAGGACAGGTCTGCACGGCAGGTTCAAGGCTGCTTTTGCCAGAGAGCATCCACGACCGGTTCATGGAGCATTTAATCAGAGAAACCGGAAAGCTGCGAATCGGAGACGGACTTACCGATCCTGACATGGGACCTGTAATCAGTGCCGGGCAGATGGAAAAAGACCTCGAACACATCGAATATGGGATCCGGGATGGTGCAAAACTTGTTTTCGGCGGAAAACGTCTTGATATTGGTGCTAATGGCGCAAACGGGGTCGATGGGGTCGGCGGGTTCTTTGTCGAGCCGACAGTATTTGACGACGTTGCGCCTGATATGCGCATAGCACAGGAAGAGATATTCGGACCTGTGTTATCTGTGCTCACGTACGGCGATGAGGGGGAGGCTATCGAGATTGCAAACGGCACAAGGTATGGTCTTGCCGGAGCGGTCTGGTCAGAGGACCTACCACACGCAAAGCAGGTTGCAAGTCACATTGCGGCAGGAACCGTGTGGATAAACACGTATCACGGCGCGCCTAAACATGCGCCGTTTGGCGGGTATAAGGAGAGCGGGATCGGCAGGGAACTTGGCGTGTATGGGCTTCGGGAATACCTTGAAGTGAAGCACATAATGGTCGGGTGATGTGTATAAGGCGTACTTTTTTATGCCTTGCCGCAGATAAGCTATGGTAATGTGTGCAAAGATTATGGTAGTAGATGATGAACCGGACACTGTTGATCTGGTCGCACTTGTGCTTACAAATGAGGGGCACGAGATCATCCCTGCATATAATGGCAGGACGGCACTCGACAAACTCAAGGGGGAAGAGATGCCTGATCTGATTTTGCTAGACATTATGATGCCGGATATCGATGGCTGGGGGGTATACCAGGCAATCCGTAAAAACGATGACACAAAACATATTCCAGTGATAATGCTCACCTCTAAGTCGCAGTCCATCGATAAAATGATTGGTCTTCATGTTGTTGGCGTTGACGGATACATTACCAAACCATTTGGTCGCAAGGAACTGCTAAATGGTGTAAAAAAGCACCTGAAAGGCACAAACGAGACGAACTGAGATGGAATACCGAACCGGCTGCATCGGCAGGATATTTGTCGCACGGATCGACCATGACGAGGATCTGCTTGTTGAACTTAAGGGGCTTGCAAAGCTGGAAGATATCAGACAAGCGTTCTTCATCTTGATTGGCGCAGTTCGGGACATGCGTCTCGTAACCGGACCAAAGAGGGATACAGTTCCGCCGGATCCGGTCTGGTCATCAATCACGGATGTGCAGGAGATAGTTGGTGTGGGAAACATTCTCTGGCAGGACGATGATCTGCCTGCCATACACCTCCATGCAGCTCTTGGGAGGGACGAGGCTGCACGCGTGGGATGCCTTCGGGAGCGGGTTTCGGTGTATCTCACAGTCGAGGCATTCATCATTGAGATGACTGATATGGCTGATGCTGGCACCCGGGCGGTGGCGCGCATCCGGGATGATGCGCTCGGGATTGCCCGAATGTCGATGTAGTGGTCGTTTGCCAGAAACATTAATTAGTAGCGGCATTCAATAATAGGACAACCAATTAAAATCGGAGGTGTGGATGTATGAGGTACCTATATCAGGATTCGGTTGAACTATCAGTGCAACGTGACTATATCAAAGATCTGGAAAAACTGCTGGGCGTGGTCGGGGATTCATGCCCGAAAGAGAATGCCATTATATCTGCCAGGAAAGAGCTTGAAAACATAGACCGCGCGAGGGAACAACAGATCACCCGGTTAAAGACGTTCGAAAGCAACCTTGGCGCGCAGTTGAATACCATGATCGCAGATGACGACGCCGACATCCTGGATGCCTGCAAAGAAGCGATCACAGAGACGTGCGAAACGTGCGTGCGCCAGCAGACTAAAAAACTTGATGCACAGTTTGATTCAAGGACCAAGGATCTAAAAGACCTGATTAAACGAGATTCAGAGAACATTCGGAAGATACTTGAGACGTTTCTTGAGTTCGGCGTGTATAATGCGACACGAAACTATTCACTGATATCGGACAGTGGTAGCGCGTTATGTGGTGAATTTTCGTCGGATATGGATGTGCTATCTGTCGTTTATGAACTGCGGTTCAAAGAACCCGTATATGTGAAAGAACTGTTTGGTTCGTTCACTCTGCCCGCGTGGAGCACTTCCGGGCTATTCCATAAAGAAAATGTGCTGAAGATGCTGGATATGTCAAACCACCATCTAGTTAGTGTTGAATGCACAAATAAAAGTATATCCACAAGATTTGAAGATAAAAAACGTCTGGATGTTGTGCGCATTGAGATGGGGCGGGCTACCAAAGAATATTCAATATTGTATGGAGTCGACGACCCGGTTGACATAACAAAGGATAAAACGATCTCAAAGGAGCTCGATGGTGCGAGTGTCATCGGGCTTATGCGTGCAGTCATCGATTATATAGAAAATACTGAAAACCGTGCAACATCCACACTGAAAACAACAACCTTCAATGATATGGACGTTATCGGGCAGTCGATGGCTTATGATACCTTGAAAATCATACTGGCGGAGTATGGCAGGATCGCAAATAAATGCATCGAGCATGGCGTGGCAAAGACTGAACTCATCATAAAGGTCGAATCGGCTGACGGGACCCGGACTGAGACGTATATGCCGATCTCAACGGTTCGCGAGTGCTTTGATCAGGTCGGCGAGCGTGGCGCGGGTTTGGCAGGTGCATTTGGCTTGCCTGCGCTGGAGGCTGTCCGGTGATCGAGCCCGGGGTCATGTAGTATAGGCTTCTTCGGTTTCTGGCAGGTGGCTGACAAATCCCATCTGCCACACCCCCACTATTTTCAGCAGGTGTGCATATTTATTATCTGTGACACGGTCGACAGCAGTGTAGCTGCCTACTGTTCCTGTTTTTTGGCAAAACTTAATGAGGCACGAACATATACGTTTCAGACGGGACGTCTATGAATCTGGCTACCACACATTTTGCAGGAATTTTTGATAACAATTGGTTAGCTTCACGGTAGCTCAACCCCCCAAATGTTTAGTAATGTTTAAGATATAATCCGATGAACGTTGGTTGGAACAGATAATTGGTATGCATCATGCCCCACACACCCCGCACGTCCACAGAGTGTATACGTATCAGCCGATGTTGCGAGGACACCTCTCGGTTCTTTGAAGTGGTTCTGGTCACGGTTATGGTGTGCGTTATATGCATGGTCGGTGCTGCGAGCATGGACGTCACCATTGATCCTAAAAGTAACACAGCCACCGCCATCGCGCCAACCGCACCCGTGTCTGCGATTGCGATCGCATACGCCGGGGCATCAGTTAACACCGACATAAGCATCGATAGCTATGGTGAGGAAAGTAATGCCAACCCGAGTTTCACACATACATGGGACGAACCTCTTAAGCAAGCTCCCGCGGGATCTGGTCTCGCCATAGCCGCCAACACAACCGGTTGGTGGTACGAAGGCGGAGCGTTCAACCAGAGCAACACCCCGATTCAGTCTGCGGTCGATAACGCGACCAATGGCTCACATATATTTGTGTGCGGTGGCAGCTACACCGAGAACGTGGTGATCGATAAGTCCATCACACTCAAAGGTGAGGGGGTGGGTGTGGTAGACGTAGTATCAGCAGACGTCGCCGGAAGAGTCTTCGATGTTGAGAGTTCGTGGGTCAATATCAGCGGATTCACGATAAGAGGGATGTCTGACGCCGGAACCGGGGTGTATCTCTATGAGGTACATCACTGCAACATCTCATACAACAACATGGCTGGCAACTGGTATGGCATTGATCTCAGGGGGTCAAATTACAATAATATCAGCAATAATGCTGTGACTGACAATAGGTACGGCTCTACTGATTCCAGTGGCTATGGCATCCATCTCTATGAAGATAGTAGCCATAACACAATAGCCGATAATATTGTGGAACATAATGGGCATGGTATTGGTATCCGTGGCTCTGGTAGTATTAATAACACGGTGCATACCAATGCGGTGAAGGATAATCGAGAGGGCGTGTATGTATCAGCAAGATACAATTTAATATATACTAATTACATCCTCTTCAACGATAAATTCGATGCAAAAGACATCACGGGAGATAACAGATGGAACATCACAAAAACTCCCGGAAGAAACATTGTTGGCAGCTCACATCTCGGAGGGAACTACTACAGTGAGTACACAGGCAGCGACGAGGATGGCGACGGTCTTGGCGATACCCCATTCATAATCAGCGATAAAGACACCGAAGACCACCACCCCCTCATCTCAACGATTCTGGTCTCTGCGCGGTGGAACAGCAAGACCGGGGACAGTAATCTAACCGTGACCACTGATATAGGCGAGAGCATTGATTTTCGTATCAATTACACCCAGACCGGCAATATTCTATGGGAAGTCACTGATCAAACGGATCGGAAGAATCCATCATGCGATGGGGCGACTCAGACCTATTCATGGAGCGACCCCGGAGTAAAGTATGTTGCTTGCTGGCTCACAAATGAAGAGAACGGGACCTCAAACAAGACTGAATGGGTCGTGGTCATGAGTACGGACGTCAAGGGACAGGTGATGGACGATTCCGGTGCACCGCTCACATCTAACATCGCATACTACGACACCGACGGGGAGACCGCGCTCCGGAGCGCACCATCAAACAGCACATTCAATTTCACTGCCGTTCCGCTGTATGGCTATCTTGAGATCGACGCATTCTCAACGAAAAACACATCCGTACGATTCTGCATAAGTGGAACGAGCACTAGCGCAGCTATAACAATCGATGAAACATATATAAACCCCGCGGGTTTCGAGTTTTCCGAAATTCCGGTCAAGTACATCAAGATGCAGCCCGCTTCACTCGCATACAACAACAGCATCATAACGGTCAGGTACTCAGAGGCTGAACTCAATGGTGCAAGTGAAGGTGTTCTTGCAATTTACAGAATGAGTGCTAATAGCTGGCAAAAACTTGACACCGAGCGAGATACCGGAAACAACCGGCTGACCGCGTCCATATCCGCTGTATCATCCGGGTGGTTCATGGTGGGCGCCCCTGCAAGCGTTGGAACGTGCACAAGACTGCTGATCACAACAGACAAAGCCACGTATCTACTCGATCCGTATTACTGGGTGTATGAAGCGTCTTTGTATGGCTGGGGGGATATATCTCCAGGAGACCTGTGGCCCTCCGACGGATATCCCAGAACCGTGAATGTAACAGTACTGCTCATGGACAACAAAGGGTATCAGGCTGCGTCGGATGATGTGCAGTACGAGGTTAGTAATGGCACAATGGTCATAGCGAGTGGGCATGCGCAGGACCGGGGCGATGGACTCTATACCGCGAATTTTGAGATTACAGACGCTGATTCGGGGGGGAGACACTTCGATGGGAGCAACCCCGAGCAGTTCACAATACGTGCGGAGGCAAATATTTTCGATGGTACCATCGATGGGTCAAAGACATTCAGGGTCGGGAGATGGGGGTGTGACCGGTGCCACGTGGGATATGCACACGCGGATGGGTGGCAAAACTCGACCGCCATGTCCATGTACCCCTGGGCAAGGTTCCCAAATGGCGGACCCGGTGGACCGCATAACTGGCATAATGTCCTGGGTGGTAATGGGGCAGATAAGACCCCGTTCGATATCTCATATCTCACGAATTCCGAACTGACGCACACGCCGTCAGATTTTCTCAATGCATCACCGCATCATGAAATGACAAAACGAAAACAGGGTGGAAATCCTCAGTGTTCCCCGTGTCACCAGGGTTCCGGACGCCTTCGTTATAATTATTCATCCGGAGAACCGTATGCATCTGCAAAAGCCGAAGCAGTCGAATGCACATTCTGCCATGGCATGGACGGTGGTTACAATGAGACCTACTGGCCAGATATCGGCGGATATACCTACGGCGAGCACGCAAAGGTCGATTCATCTCCTAACACAGATCAGGATCCATACCTTGCATCCCAGTCCTGCTCGAATGCAAGCTGCCACGGTCACATCACTGATTCAAAGCCCGGAGCGATCGATAACGCATATCCGGCGTGCGCAGACTGTCACCCGCTCTCATTTGGCTCAGAAGTCCCGCAATGGCTGGATACCGCGACCGGCGAGTCAAAAGACGTCGGAGGGCATCCAAGTGGTGATAGCCAGGTAGTCAACTGCTCGTTCTGTCACAACGCATTTCACGCAACCGCAGATGAAAGCGACATACTCACATGTGACGACTGTCACCCGGAATCCACTGACTATCCGATCCATCCTTACGAGGATTATTCGGGCGAGAGCACTGCAACATGCGCGAACTGCCACTGCGATGGTGCCGATCATCTCAACATTCACAACATATCAGCCCCGCAATGCAGTGACTGCCACTCGCAGGTCTACGATGATATCAGCGATGGTTACGATAACTATGCGATGAAGAATGACTCAGAGAACCTTGCGCCCGCAGGCTCGAACATGACACACAAGAGGGATACTAAGGTCGCATCTGCATGGGGCAGCGATCCGCAGGGTATGAGCATGGGTGGAACCACTAGCGGAATTCTTTATTCGAGACACGCATACCCCAACTCGAGCGGTGGGTGGGATGGTGCGACAGGACCTGCGAGAAACGGCGATCAGGTATGCATAAACTGCCACTCGGATATCGTGAGAACTGCCGGGGCAGAGCATGAAGAGGACTGGAACAGTTGCTACAGCAAGGCGTGTCACAATCTCTGGGTTGATGACGAGTATGGCACCCCGAACGTCCATTATCTCTCTGTTCCGTACTGCACTGACTGCCATACCCAGGCTCTGTCATACACCGGGCATGTACTGTGTGATGTGATGGAACCGCCGAAGGACTATGGACGCGCGCCGTACATCGGACTAATGCTCGAACAGAGCATACACAAGCGTCTGATCATAAACGCCACAACAGAGAAACCAACGAATTACCTTGGATGCCTGATCTGCCACACAGGCGCAAGTTTCAGCATCGATTACGGCGATGATGACGATGGTGATGACGAGTACGGTGACTTCGAGATCACAATTGATGATTACGACGGCGTGCACACATGGAACTCACTACCATCATGCACAAAATGCCACTCTCTAAGCGATGACATCTCGCGACCAGGTCCTCCTGCGTTTGCGCACGACCTGCTGGAAGGGATCGAGTGGGGCAACAACACGCAGTGCCTGAAGTGCCACAACATCTACAACCAGACCGTGGATCGGTACCACGGGCATGATGCCAATACCGAGTCATGCACTGGCTGTCACTACAACTACACCGCGATGGACGGCTACGGCACACCTGACGTTTATGTAAACGAGACCATGTACCGGGCAAGCGTGCATGGAACCGACCCGGGCGATGATTGTGCGAAGTGCCACACCGACTACCACCCGCCCCCTGAATACACCTGGAAGTGGTGCGACTGCTGCCACGTTGTGCAGTCAGACCCGGTGAACGATGTTGATCGCCACAACGTAACGGCAAGTCCGACGACTCTCGATGTGACCGACTGCACCGAGTGTCACAACGAGGTATCTTACGATAATTCAGTATCAAAATACGGCGGCGCATCTGCCGAGTACAACTGCAGATGGTGCCACACATACCCGGATCAGGAGTACGAATAATATGCGGATGCCACCAAAAAGACTGAAGAGACCGATCGTGTTCATGGTAGCGCTGCTTATGATCGCCGCAACGTCGCTTGTAGCTTACGGCATATTTGCAGGCGGGCACAGCACATACATGAACCAGCCAGACCCGGATGACTTCTGCGACCGGTGCCACCCGGAGATTGCGACCGCACTGATGGGAGGCGAGCATGGTCATGCAAACTGCATCTGCCACGGCTACAATCCAAACTCGAGTACGGGGATGGCTGGCACTGATTTTGATATTAACATGAAGCACAATCTCTCAAAGACGATCTACTGTACAAGCTGCCATTCCGAGTATGATGATGTCACAGGCGAGATCGATATCGGGAGCGGCGCAAGCGGGATCAACCAGTCGGCACACTACATCATCGACACGTCAAAGAAGGCGATGCTGTACAATCACTCTGCACAGCAGTTCAAGTAGTTAGGTCAAAGTATAGTAACCCCGGCACAAACCCGCGCTTTTCCAAATCAGTTCATATTGAATTCGTGGGATTTGTCTATTTATGGGTCTTTGGTATCTCGCGTTGCAGTGACCAACACTTACAAAGAGCTTGCTCATTTATCCAAATCGCTACACTTTAGTTCCCGGTGTTTATCGGGAATTTTATCGAGTTATATCAGTTTTTATCATGAATTCAAACGAACATCGTAAATTACACAAATTTACGCGCACATAATCCATTTATTACACTTAAAAACTTGAATAATTCAATATGAGCGAAAATTAATCCCTTGGTTTTGTACTTGCTCGAGTATCGTGCGGATATCCACCTATAAAACCACATGATTACACAAGATTAACACAGAGATCTTGTGGAAATCGGTGTAATCTCGTGGTTAGCTAAACACATACTACTAAAGTACTCAGTCAAGACCACTTCGTCTCCATCCACCGCGGAATCTGTCCCGAATCAGGAGGTCCAACCATCACTTCAAGTCCGGTAGTGTCCTCAACATCCCCTTGCAGCCGCGCAGCAAGCCCGGGAAGGATCAAGATGCCATGATCAGTCTTCTCTTGCACATCAAAGTTAGCGGAATCAAACATACCCTTGATCTTGCCCGCATTCAGCTGCCCGCCTGCCACTGCAGCCTCTACACCGATGCCATCGGTATCTACCACGCCAAGGTAGCAATCGATGCTGTTTGACGCCAGATCGCTCTCCACGGTGTAGTAGGTCAGCGCAAAGTTCGTTGTCACAAATACCGGCGACTTACGACCGGGTGAGCCGATTTCAAAGACACCCGCATCGACCATCACCGGTTTTCGGGGGTCTGTGTAAACCGTATCCCTGACATGCAGTTCAGGCAGCAGCGAGTATGGCTCAATGCTGTGCAGGATCATGATATCTGCGTACCTGATGGTGAATATGGATGCAAGCACGCTCTCCCAGTAGGCGGCACTGACACCATCCATCTCGTTCCATGCGGTCATGGGCACTGCCATCAGGGGGTACGCGATATCGGTCTGTTCGGCAATTCCCGCACGCCGCAGCTTCAGGAAGTTCTCAAACGAGTCACGAAGCCCCGGTCCGGTTGGGACTGTTCCCGGATCAAGCACCAGGTCAGTGATGCCCATTGACTCAAATGTCGCTGCAAGCGATTTTAGTATATCAGGATCATTTGGCGCAGAAAGCACCACCGGAACATGGTATTTGAGTACAAGTTCCGCAACCTCGCGCCAGTTGTCGGTTGTGGCGGCATAGATCAGTGGTCTTCGATCCGCGGCAACGGTGAGCCCTGCCGCAATGACTTCCGCATCGAGCGAACAGAGCAGGAGTGGCAGTTTGGTTGTTTCAGTTACCGTTTCCACGGTTTTTGCGAACTGACCAGCGTCTCCCGATACGCATCTGACCGCGATTGCATCAAGCGTCAGAAAATCACCGATATAGAATTTTTTGTAGTTTTGGATGTTATTGACACGATCAATCAGTTCTTTCTCGTCCATCGTGTCGTGCACGTCATAAGCAAACGCTGTTTTATTGAAAAAAGTCAGTTTGTGGCGGTACAGCACATCGTCTCCGCCGATTGTAACCTTATGTTCGCCAGTCCCGATGGAGACCTCACGTATCTCGGGGGCAAGGAGTTCGATGAGTGTGGCGTAGTCTTCCTTATGTTCGGCATCGAGCAGTGGCGGGCAGTCCTTTGGCTTTCTTGCCCGATCTATCAGGTGTGAGGCAAACGCCATACACGTTGGCTCATCACACTCACCGCAATTGGTTTTCGGCAGGTACTCGTAAGCCTGCAGCGGACTATTGATCTTCATCCTTGGAGTCGGTGCACTTATATGCGATTATCTTCCGCCGATCCGAGATCGATCGATCTTGATGCCAGTTGGAGTCGTGATCACGAGATCGTCGTCGAGTCCCGCGATGTCTCCACCCACATCACTTACCACATCATGCAGGTCATGAAGCGCGCGTTCGAGCATCATCTGATCTCGTTTAATTGCCGAGATATCCACAACTACAATGTTTCCCTCGTAGATCTCCTTCTTCAGGTCTGCGATCCCGTCCAGGTTGCTCAACTCGGCAACACGGATATAGGTCTCGGCTGGCTCGGGTTCCATAACCTCTTCATACTGTGAAAGATCCAGTTCGGCATACTCGTTCTCAGTCTGCTTTGGTATCGGACCAAACAACAGTTCTTTGATCTTCATAGATACTTATGCGCAATCTCCACATATTAATCTATTTGGTCAAGACTTTTTATTTATTTTGGCAGTTTGAAAATGTAATACCCGCCGATTAACGCGGTCCATATAGGGTTTGTGTCTGACGATGGAGATGGCGGCTGATGCGTGTGTGCAGGTCTTTGAACATGGATGGCATATATCCGGGCAAACCCTGCCCCAAACACCGGGTGTATTTGGAATATGGGATATGAGCTATGGGTGCTGCCATGCCATCTGGTGTTACTTAAGATCCCATGAATCAGTTTAAGTGAGTTGTAGATAGAATCTGTGAAATTAGGGTTCATCTGTGGCTAAAAGCTTTTATCAGCCACAGATTTCACGGATGGACACATATTAAATCTTATTTGCCAAAGATCATAATTCATCCAAGAGATTTCATGCTATAGTTGGGTTTATCCGACCGCACCACCTGCAAGGATATGCCACCAACACTACATAATGCAACAGCCCCGAGCTATGGAAAATCATAAATGCAATCGGTCCCGAGAACGATCATAATGATTCGCGTCCATGATCTTGCAAAGAACTTTGGCAGAAGGACGGTGTTTGCCGGTATCGACTTTTCTGTCAAGAAAGGCGATTTTCTGACGATTGTCGGACCGAACGGGGCAGGGAAAACGACTCTTCTTAAGATTATGGCAACTCTTCTCAAAGCAACGAGTGGTGATGCTGAGATCGGCGGTTTTGATGTGAAAAGCTCACCGGAAAAGGTGAGGGGGATCATAGGGGTGATCTCACACAACACATACTTGTACAACGAACTGACTGCTTATGAAAACCTCAAATTCTTCGGAAAGATGTATGAAATCCCGGGAATTGATGCAAGAATTGACGACGTCCTCAAACAAACCGATCTATTATCTGAGAAGCAGAGCCGTGTCGGCACGTTTTCGAGAGGTATGAAACAGCGGCTCTCGATTGCGCGTGCGATCCTTCATCATCCATCCGTGCTGCTGCTTGATGAGCCATACACCGGTCTTGACCCACATGCGTCAGCCAGTCTTGAGGGTGTGCTAAGCTCGCTGACCGGATCCGGGATCACCACCGTCATGGTGTCGCACGACCTCAGTCGTGGTCTCCTGCTCTGCGATCATCTGCTGATCATGGCAGCAGGCGGCGTCGCGTATCATGCGCCGGCATCGGAGATTGTGGATGCGGATGAGCTTCAGGCGTTGTACCGCAGGTGTATTGATGCGGGTACGGGCGAGTAGTACGATTTTGGGTGTACGTGTTTAGTCAACCGCACGATTACCTCGATTTCCACAAGATTTCTGTGTTAATCTCGCGAAGTCTCGTGGTTGTTCCACCTCAGCTAAACAAATACGATTGAGTAATCTGTGGTGATCCGACACCTGACCAAAGTATTAATACTATACCGATTGAAAAACAGTAACGTGAATGCTTTAAACGCCACACTTGTTATTTTGATGGTATATTGGCTCATCATCGCTATTTTAAATAAGCAAGGCGTTCTGGAGCGTTATAACATCACTGCGTTTGGACCCATCCTGATGATACGCACCATGCGTGGTCAACGTCTGCTATCAGTGCTGGCACGCCCGCGCAGGTTCTGGACGCTCCTTGCAAACATTGGCATACCGGTTATGCTGGTCGGGATGTTTATCATGTTTGTGCTGGTGATTATGACCGATTATGCGATGTTGCAGTCGATATTTGACCGCACGATGCTACCCCCTGGAAAATACAATGCTCCACAGAATATTTTCTTAATTCCCGGGGTGAATGAGTACATCCCACTTGTATGGGGTGCAATCGGGCTTGCGGTCACTCTTGTGGTGCATGAACTTGCACATGCGGTTCTGTGCAGGGTTGAGGGCATCGGTGTCAAATCCATGGGTCTGCTCACCCTGATCGTCCCGATCGGTGGATTTGCAGAGCCTGACGAAGAGCAACTGTTTGGAAAAAAGAAATCGGATCGTTCTGACGTTGGGTCTACTGGAACGGGGTCTGGCTACGATCGAGCTGTTTGTGATGTGCCGAAAGAAAGCCTTGTCAGGGAGGGTGGGGCGCCACGGCATGCACGGATGAGAATACTTGCAGCAGGCGTTATGGTGAACTTTGTTGTTGCGGCAATTCTGTTTTTGCTTCTTTTTGGTCCGGTGCTTGGCGCTATAGCCCCGCTCAGTGATGTTACGATTGCATCAGTCAACAAAGACTCAGTCGCTGCGCAGGCTGGCATAAAAGAGGATATGGTGATCACGCAGATTGATAATACCACAATCCGGAGTGCGCACGACTTCTACATCTATATGACTACCAGATCCCCGGATGTTCCGCTGACCATGCACGTACAGGAGCAGCAGACGCGCGAAATCTTCGTGCTTGCGGCTGACGACGCGGTTATGCAGAGCGGGGTTACGATCTGGGAGGTTGTCGATGATTCTGCGGCATCAAGAGCGAACCTTACCGCAGATATAACCATCACACAGATCGACGACATCCCAATATATAATAGTACTGATTTTATTGCATTTTTGAATACAACCACCCCGGACCAGACCGTTGAGATGTTCTTTTCAGATGGTAATGCCACCTTTGTGGCGCTTGGTTCCTCGCCTGACCGCAGTTGCGGGTATCTCGGTGTGGTCGCCACTACAAGCCTTGAATTCGCAGGCATGACGATTGGTGCATATCCTGCCGCAGCAACACTCCACATCCTGCAGAATATCCCCTCCATGATGGGTGGTATTGAGGGCTGGCTCATAATATTTGCATTGCCATTCATAGGGTTTGATGGCACCGGATTTGCCGGATTTAGCGGTACTATGCAGTTCTATGAGCCTATCGGGTGGGCGGCAGGGTATGGCGTTCTCGTCTTCTGGATCGCAAACGCGCTGATCTGGACGTTCTGGATCAACTTCTTTGCAGGGCTGTTCAACTGCCTGCCCGCGGTCCCGCTGGACGGAGGGCACATATTCAGGGACACAGTCCATCTGGTAACCGAGCGGGTGATCGGCGATCGCGATGCAGAGCGGTTATCACATGTCATGGCAGCGGTGTTTGCCATGTTAATCTTTGCTTCATTTGCGTTCATGATATTTGGTCCGTATATCGTAGATCGGTTCTAAACGATTCTTCCCCCACGATTTTTTCACAAAAAATCGAGTAAAAACTGCCCTCCGGGTGGGGGAACGCGGTATATTCCCGATTTCTTGTGAAAAGTTTGTGGGTAAACGATGCCTTCTGGCAGCAATTCTCATTTTGAAAATTCTCTCGGGCATCAACGACCCGAAACAGCAAAAAAGATACAATTGCAATAGTGTTTCTTAAAAAACGTGTTACTTTTGTAAGTTATATCATATTAATTATTTACATAATATACTGATAGTATGCGCCAAACAAAATGTCATTCCATAATTAGAATTGCTGCCTCCCGGGGGGTCGTTTTTTGGTTGAACGTTTGTATTGAAAATTGGCATCTGACCTGGGAGCAGTTTTTGATCAAACTTTTGTGAAAAGTTTGTGGGCAAGGAATACCCATCCAATCCGACCAAAAGTATGATCACCAGGGGGCGCTAACAAAAACCCTGATGCCATCTATCGATACCCCCAGAGTGCTCCTCGCCGCAGACCGCTCTTCTGCGGGAAAGACCACCATCTGCACTGGAATTATGTCTGCGCTTGGGAAAAGTCTGAATATCCAGCCGTTTAAGGTCGGTCTCGATTATATTGATCCGAGCTACCACACGCTTGTGTGCGGGAACACAAGCAGGAACCTTGACGGCTACCTTATGACCAAAGACGCCGTGCTCGAGACGTTTTCGCACGCACTTGGTGGAGAAAAAAAGGATTTAGCCATAATCGAGGGGGTGCGTGGGTTATATGAAGGGTTCGAGGGATTGAGCGACATCGGAAGCACGGCTCAGATCGCAAAGATCCTGAGGTGCCCCGTAATTCTGATCATCGACGCAAGAAGCATCACGCGAAGCGCAGCAGCCGTTGCCATGGGATATGCGGCGTTTGACAGGGATGTTAACATCAGGGGCGTGATCTTGAACAAGATCGGGAGCAAACGACATGCTGAAAAGGCAATATCTGCAATCGAACATTATACCGGGCTTCCGGTGATTGGAACAGTCCCCAGAAACGAGGAGATGGGGCTCACAATGCGGCATCTTGGTCTGGTTCCTGTGCATGAGGACCGGCAGTCTCCTGAGTTTCAGGAACGCATATCAAATATAACGCGGATTGTTTCAGAGAATATCGATCTCGGACGGTTGGTTGAAATTGCAGAGACCGCTGAGCCAATAAATGTCCCGGAACCATCAATCTTTTCCGGTGTCGCCGGAATGACTGCCCGCGATCCGGTTCGGATAGGTGTGGCACTTGATGAAGCATTTAATTTCTATTACCGGGATAATATCGATCTGCTTGAACTACACGGTGCGGAGATCGTCTATTTTAGCCCGCTACACGATGATATGCTACCCCGGGTGGACGGCGTCTACATCGGCGGAGGTTATCCCGAACTCTTTGCAGGAGAACTTGCGGCAAACGAGAGTATGCGACGCAGCATCCGGCGAGCGTCAGCAGATGGTATGCCGATATACGGCGAGTGCGGCGGGCTGATGTACCTTGCAGAGCGCATCGTGACAAAGAGCGGCATGCACGGAATGACCGGGGAGACTTTCGAGATGGTAGGCGCAATTCCGATCACTGTTGAGATGCGGGGTAAGGTCGTGAGCTACAACGTCGGCAGCTTCATGATGGATACCCCGATCGGCGGGGCAGGTGACGCCTTCAGGGGGCATGAGTTCCATCATTCAACGATCACGGACATACCAGATGACGCCGCATTCACGATCAAACTGGAGCGCGGGACCGGAATTAAGGATGGCTGGGATGGTATCATGGTTGCGAATACGCTTGCGGGCTATGCGCACTTACATGCATGTTCGTATCTGCGGTTTGCAGAGGCGTTTGTCGAGGCGTGTCGAAAATCCGCATGATGGTGGTTCGGGTGCGCGGGGGTACTGTCGATCAGGTCCTGTAACGGTGAATTCCCGGGCAGTGCCATATTATGCAGGTCAACACACGCTTATCCCCTTTACACAATCACATTTCAGCAACTTGCCGACCAGATCATCGGGTATCTGCCGGTCGGTTATGATGGTCAGTGTCGGGCGATCAGAAAGCCGCGGATCGTCTGCAATCGCCTGCATGATGCTGATTCCATGTTCTGCCACGTAGGCTGCCACTGATGCAAGAATGCCCGCCTCTGTAGCATCAACCGGTGTCAATATGATCACGCCGAGCTTGAGAGCGGGCGCAACCTCGCGCAGCGACGAGATCGGGCGGATGTTCTTGAAGATCGTACTCAGCAAGTCATCCTGCGCGATCATGGAGGCGGTCGCATCGACTGCCCTGCGATCGACGCCGATTTCATTTGCGATCTGTGTGTGTGGGAGTTTTATGCCGCCTGAGACCACCTTACCGTCCGGAGTGACCTGAAAACCACGTTTTAACAGCAGACGCACGACCTTCTCCTGCGCCGGATACTTCTTGAATTTGTTTAATATGATGTCCCACATAAGTACTCCATTATTCTGTTGTTCCGTTATTCAATTTCGAGCATCGAATGGTGATGCATAACTGTTTTATGTTAATCGCACCAATAAAAGTATGATGGGGATCACAATCTACAGAAGGCTGGTGATCTGGTTTGTGTTCGTCTCGCTGCTGTCACTCGGTTTTGCGACCCTGATGGGCGTTTATTCCATCGACAAAATTGTCATGAAACAGGCACAGGACGACGTTAGATCAGATCTTATCGTGGCGCAGGAGGTATACAACTACAAGATGGAGCAGATCTGTGATTCGGTTCGTTTCACAGCGAATATCGAGCCAATCCAGACCGCGCTGGCTGATAACAACACTGACGTTCTAAAATACAAATTAAGAAGAATAATGGATGATAGGGGGCTTGACTTTCTTGTGATCACGGACGCCACGGGAAATGTGGTGGTGCGCGGGCAGAGTAGTGCTTATGGGGATTCGCAGGCAGACGACCCGCTGGTGATGCGGTCGCTTGCCGGTATGACTGTAGTATCGACCGAGATTGTTTCGAAACCGAAACTGCTGCTTGAGGGTGGGGACCTCGTAGAACGTGCATACACAGAGTTCGTGGGTACGCAAAGAGCGAAGCCAACATCAAGAACCAGCGAAACCGACGGAATGGTGATTAAAGCTGCGTCTCCTGTTTACCACAATGACACATTGATGGGGGTGATCTATGGTGGATATCTGATCAATCAGAACTATGAAATCGTGGACCGGGTCAGGAGCATTGTTTACGAGGATAAAAAGTACGAGAATCAAGATATTGGAGCCGCGACAATTTTCCATGGTGATTTGAGGATTTCTACCAACGTCTACGTGGGTGAGGGGAATCGCGCAATCGGAACACGCGTTTCGGAAGAAGTATATGATGCAGTGCTAATATCCGGGGAGAAATGGATCGGCAACGCGTTTGTTGTAAATAAGCGATACATAGCAGCGTATCAGCCGATATATGATGTTGATAGAAACATAATTGGAATGTTGTACGTGGGAATGCTTGAAAAGCCATTTATTGATATAAAACATGAGATGATCGTGAAATTCATCATCACTGCCATTTTCGCGATTGTGCTTTCCATCCTTGTTGCAACCGTTTTCGCGCGCAACATATCAAAGCCAACCGCCGAACTGGCACATACCGCCAAGGCGATCGCTGGTGGCGACCTCACAAAGCGCGTGAACATCGAGCGAGCTGATGAGATCGGCGAACTTGCGGTTTCGTTCAACCGGATGGCGGATGTTCTAAAGAAGAATGCTGCTGATATCAAGGGTAAAACGGCAGAACTGGAGCGCATGAATATGCAACTAACAGAACTGGATCGGATGAAATCCGAATTCATTGATATGGCATCTCATGAGCTGCGAACCCCGCTTACCACGATCAAAGGCTATCTTGATCTCGCGCTCGATGGTACACTCGGCGAATTCACAGATTCCCAGATATCAAAGCTGGAAATTATGGATAGAAACGCTGATCGACTCACTGGTCTGGTTGGCGATCTGTTGAACCTGTCTGAGATCCAATCAAGGCAATTACGCCTCAAAAAAGAGAGATCATCGCTCAAACGGCTGGCGGAGGATGCAATGGGGCACGCAAAGCCACTTGCCGATTCAAAAGGGCACAAAGTGGTGGTGAACGTCCCTGATGACATAATTATAACCTGTGACCCGGAAAGACTCGTCTATGCGATATATCATCTGCTTGATGACGCAGCACGGTACACGCCGGAACCTGGAACAATCCGGGTTGATGCGGGCGTTGAAACTGACGGCATACATATCAGTGTCAGCGATACCGGGATCGGCATCCCGGAAAGTGAGCTTGGGAACATTTTTATGCCGTTTTATGAACTGAAAGACCTGATGCAGCACACAACAGGCACAATCGGAATCGGGCTATCGATCGTTAAAGGGATTATCGAGGCGCACGGCGGCGTGATCTGGGCAGAGGGCAAGGTTGGCGAGGGGACGACGTTTCATATCGTGCTGCCGGGCGAGGTGGGGGATGCAGGAGTGGAGGGGGTGCAAGACGAGTGACGGGCAACTTGCAAGAATCTTTGGCTCTCTGGTAATTCGAGTTACAAGCATCTCGTAGATGAATTGTGCTGGCGGAATATTAATCGCTTAGGGATCACGAATGACACGAATAAACGAATTTCACGAGAGTGCCGAGATAAATTCATACTCGCCAGCTGGTGAAAATCC
>CBDUQO010000008.1:0-22673 GCA_965369365.1 uncultured Methanosarcinales archaeon | reverse complement strand
AGATGATGCGGAGAAAAACCGGTGCATTGTACGAGTTTGCCGGAAAAGCAGGTGCAATGATCGGACTTAACACAAAGGACGAAGAGAACGAACTCATTCACTCGATATCCCGTTTCACAGGCAGATGTGGCACTGCGTTCCAGTTGCAGGACGATATTCTTGGCGTGACCGGGAACGCAGAAAAACTCGGAAAGCCGGTTGGTTCTGACATCAGGGAAGGAAAACGGACGCTCATCATGTATCACGCGCTCAAGAATGCGGATGATGTGCAGAAGCGGTATCTATACAGTGTACTTGGAAACGAAAGTGCATCGGACGAAGAGGTCTGTGAAGCAGTCGATATTATCCGTGAACTCGGAAGTATCGAGCACACCGAAGCGTTCGCTGACCGATATGTTGCAGAAGCAAGGGAATATATAAAAAACGTACCGGAATCCGAATATAAGGATCTTCTGTTGATGTGGGCAAGCTATATGATCAAACGTGATTTTTAAAGCTGCTCACCCATTATACTCGCCTCCAACCACCTCTCGTATCCGATCAGCGGTCTTTGGTCCGACCAACTCAACACCTTTTAGTTCTTCCCGGCTTGCTTGCATCACCGCCTCCACCGAGCCAAAATGCTTGAGCAAGTTCCTGGCAACGACCGGACCGATATTTGAGATTGCGGAGACAATGTACTCCTGTTGCTCCGGAAGCATCATCGCCGACCTCTTTCCGTGCATCGCAACCTCTTGCCCGTGATCCTGCTGTTCCCTTTTCGCAATCGCTGCGATCATTGCTGCAGTATCTTCTTCATCACGGCTCATGATGACCGGCACGCCAAAATCAATCGCTATCGATGCGATTGCACCGCGCACGGCATTCGGATGGATCTGCCTGAGATCATAGATGTTGCCGCCCTCGATGATCAGGACCGGTCGCTCGTAAGTCCGTGCAAGGTCTGCGATCTGCCGGAAGAGGTCGCGCTGCCCGCTGATCAGCGAATCAAGGAAATCAGCCGCGGTCTTCCGCTCGATGCAGACCCGATCGCTGGGCACGTAATCTCCGACCTCAAGTGTCTGCATAATCACGTTGATGCCAGCATCCTCAAGAATCCTTGACACGCCTGACCGAATCTCCCTGTGATCGACATACACAGTAAGATTTTCCCCTGAAAATTCAAACAGCGGCTTTTGTTTGATTTTCTCTTCTAATATCTGCTCTTCGGACACCATCTCTTCTGACGGGTCTGCAAACCGCGGGACCGACGTTGACCCGCGCATGGTAGAGATCGTTGTCAGCATTTTCGACTCTTTCCGTGCGCTGATCCAGTAAGAAGCCTCATCCCTCGATCCTTTTGCAATTAGCACAACAATTCTCCCTGCACGCTTGCGCCCGGTCCTCCCTTTACGCTGTATCGTCCGTATCTCTGATGGAACCGGCTCGTAGAACAGAACAAGATCTGTTGACGGAATATCAAGTCCTTCCTCTGCAACCGATGTCGCCACGAGTGTATTATACTCGCCTGACCGGAATTGGGCGATGATCTCCACCTGTTGCTTCTGGGTCAAGCCCTTGTCATTGAGTTTGTTTGCCTGACCGACAAACCGGACCGCAGAGACGCCGTCTATACCCTCAAGCGCGTTTACTACCATCTCTGCGCTGTCGCGGAAGTTTGTGAAGACGATCGCCCTTGAATCCGGATTATCGCGCAGTTGGTCTGCGACGATCCTCTGCACAGCTTCCAGTTTCGGGTGATCCTCAGTGCACAATGCAAGCATCTTCATCGCCGCACGCATGTCCCGGTCCATAGCAAGACGTTTTGCAGCCTTGCTCCCACCTCTGGATCGCGCTTCAGTGTTCAGGCGATCGAAGTATCTCTCGAGTGCGCCTGCCCCTTGCGTTTCTGCAAGTTCGATTGCGTGTTTGACCTTAAAGATCTCTGCAAGGATCGAAATTCCGGAGAATGCGTTTACATTACTTTTTTCAACGACCTGTGCATGTAGCTTGCTCTGCAGATCGAGCAGTTCACGCTTGGACGCACTCGCCACAACGATAAAATCGAGTTCTGCAAGTTTTGAGAACCGATCCGAAAGTACGAGCTCCATCTGACGCTTTAACGCCCGGATCCGGGCAGGAACCTCGACGCGCACCCACTCAACCTCCTTGGCGTACAGATAGGGGACCACATCCGGATCAGCCTCGCCCTTCACCTCGACATGATCGATATGAAGATTCTCGCAGACTTCTGCAATCGTTTCGGGATTGCTTCCCGGACTTGCTGTGATCCCGAGAACCAGCGGCGACTCTGCATCCTTAAAATATCGTTCTGCGATGTAGACATAAGCATATCTACCGGATGCGCGATGCGCTTCATCGAATGTGATATGCACCACGTCGCGAAGATCGATGCGCCTTGAACGGAGATCGTTTTCGATGACCTGGGGCGTAGAGACGATGACCTGTGAGTTTTTCCAGATCTCTGCCCGTTTTTCCGGAGGAATGCTCCCTGTAAACGTTGCAACCGTGCAACCCGGAAGCGCATGCCCAAAAAAATCGGAATGCTGCTCCACAAGTGGTTTTGTTGGCGAGAGGATCAGAGCTTTACCTCCATGGTCGGTGAAACGCGCTACAATCACCATCAGTGCAACGATCGTCTTTCCAAGTCCGGTTGGCAGCACGCACAGGCACGACTCTTTCAGCGCCGATGAGGCAAGCGCAAGCTGGTACAATCGCTGCTCGATCGTGTCTTTTCGGATCATTGGGTGGGATATGTACCGTTTCATTACAGTATTATTGCGAGCTCCCGGTTTATCATGTTATGTCGCTAAGATGATACGAAACCATTATGTAGATATTCCGGAGGTGTTGGGGTGGGCAGGTTCGCTATTTCCGGACATGGCGGCTTAAATCAATACCCCAAAATGATGCAAAGACTTATCTAATATCACGTCATTTATATCCATGGAGTGGTTTGATGGATCCGCAGTATATATTTATCACATTTGCCGGGATTTCGCTCGTTGCTGGAGTTGCTGCCATGTTCCTCTGGGTCATGGTCTATCGTAATGTGCAGAAAGGGTCTGTTGCATGGTTATTACTCGCGCTCACCGCCATTTTCCTGATCACCGCCTCAATCTTCCCCATGATTACGATCCAGTATTCCGGAGACCGGGATGCGACCAACGCGATGCTTATGTTCATGGCGTTCTGGAGTGTTGTTTACACAAGTGCGTTCGCAGGCGCCGGTTTTTTGATATACAGGGCGTTTCGGACCATTCCAAAGGAGTACGTCGGCGAGTTTCTCATGGAAGGGATGGTGTGGTCTGTTCCGGAGGCTGACGAGTTGAGCAACCTCTTTGGCAAGTCGGTGCTGATTGAGTACACTCCCGAGAGCAGATACGAGGATGCGGTGATCGAGATCACGCTCCGGATATTTGGCGAATGCCGAAATGTGGTTCTGGTCTCAAACGAACCAAGAATATCGGAGTACAAAGGCAGACTGCACGATCTGGTTGATATGGGCGCGATGAAATTCGTGGAGATCTCAGCAACAGCCGAAGAGATCAGTGAGAGCGATGGTATAGTCACCCTGCCATTAAACCGGACTGATGAATTTGCTAACCTCTTTGAACAGCTCCCGGAGGGGCTCTGGGTAATATTTGAACCGATAAGCCACATTATTTCAGAACATGGCGTTGACAAAGCGTACGATGCCCTTTCAAAGTCTATTGAGATATTTTCGCATAAACAGTTCAATGTCGTCGGACTGATCAACAAGGACGCACACGAAAAAGACGTGGTGAGTAAATTTGAGGGATTGTTCATCAATCAGGCACTCCTCACCACAGACAAGATCCGGGTGCAGAAAGGCAAGAAGGAGGAGTATATCCGGATGATTGCTGGTGAGCAGTTCTTTATTCATGCAGATGCGGAAGATGCCGACTAAATGATTTTTTCATAAAAAAACGAAATAAAAAGAGGGTGGTACCCGGAGAACCCCGGGTACCGCCGCAATCACCGCTGATCACAGCGTAATTGCACCTATTACCGCCTGCAGGATCATCAGCACATCAAGCGAGTTTACTACGCCGTCGTCGTTCACGTCCGCATTATCGTTGTGGTTGCATTGTCGCCGGTGGTTGTGCCGGTGTGTAGTCCGTCTGTCATATTATCGTTATTATCGTTATTATTATTATTCCTCCTTTGTTCATCAATATGTTGGTATACTTTTCCTCTTCCAATAGCCCGACTTTTAGCCTACCAAAAAACCGCGCGGCGATGCAATCCACACCGCATAGTGTGAGAACAAGCCATCAGGCAGGCTCTACAGGAAAACCAAACTCGAAACTTAACAGAAAGAGCAAAATAGGTAACGGGCAGGGCATCTTAAGCCCCGCCCAATAGTCTCCTACTCTTTAATTACAAAAATGGTGTTTACACCCTCTGCAAACCAAAGGACTGCAACAGTATGTCATGATTGACTGTACCGCTTGCAATCGTCGTCTTGCTGTTAAGTTCGTTCACGATGATCTCTGCGGGCGCAAACATCGCACCATCGACCTTGAAGAAATCAAAGCCGGCTGCCTTAAACGTGTCATAGAATGGCTTCCCGTAGTCTCTTGAGGTCTCGGATGGAACCTTCTTCACGTAGTCGGTCAGTTCATCGATATCAGGGTAATCAATGGTGTAATATGTCTTGCCACCGTATATGATGCAGTCGTTGGTCGAGCCCATGCACTTGGTGTCATCGCCCACGATCGGCGAGATCGGAATGATCCCGAATCCATGTTTGATCGAGGTGATGTCAAAGCCAAGATCGTGCATCTTGTGTATACCGGTCTCAACAATTCTTGCGGAGATCTGCACGGATCCGGCTATCGAGGAGGTCGGTGCAGCCACTATGTACACTTCCTTCGTATCGACGCCGCACTTCGCTGCAACCTTATCTACAACCTCTTCCGTTGGAAGCTTGTTGGTTTCAAGTACGAGGATTGCCTTGTCGTATGAGTCCTTGTACCCGATCTCTTCATAAAGCTCCTTTGGATCTAATGAAAGTGCCCTCGCAGGACCTGACCCCATTGCAAAGTACTTCCCCTCAATAATTCTCCAGCCCGCATACTGAGACGCCATACATGCGATGACCGGATTGTCGACCGATACCTGAATGCCTGCGACGGTGTGGTCGCCCAGCTGATACGGTACGTACTTCAGGTCTGCAAGGTCTGCAAGGCATAGCCTTGATAAATACATTCCCGCGCCGTACCCTCCCGGTGCATTTATGCCCGCGTCCACAACGGTCGCGCCGTTGCTCAACTCAGATACTTCAATCTGCAATTCCTCTGCATTATCAAGCATCTCTGAAAATGCCCTATATCCATATTTGTTTACGCTGATCATTGAGATCACCAAAGTGTCCATTGAGTCCGCCACACATAAGATTATCGGGGCACCGGGGCATCAAAAAAGCAGCATATCACGGGACACTGCACCTCAAACTAATACAACTCCAGATACTCATCCGAAACAGGATACATCAGGGGCGTTCTGAACTCGATTCTCGTATCAAATCCGGTCTCAATCAAAAATTCGATCACGATACCGACGTTCGGGCTGAAATCGGTTGCATATACCGTCGTATCGATGCCAAGCTCGACCATGTCACCATACTCAAGGTGTGGATCGTTCGTCCGGTCGGCTTCGGTGCCATCGCCTATGCGCAGCCACCTGCTGGCGTTAAAACATCCGTCAGCATAAGAATCAGACGTCTGGTTATATCTAAGGATCACTGGCGGCTTGCCGGTGGATATGACGCTGATAATCATGGTATTAAGGGTTACAATCTCGCTTCCGACGATCGGCTCGATGAGTATGTTGAGACGGGTGATGCCGTGGTTGGTTGTTGTGTTGTCGGTCGTCTGCCCGCCAACCGATATGATTCTGATGCCGGTGCTGACATGTTCTTTTGCATCCTCGCCGGTATGCACCGCATTCTCTGTGAACATGTCCGACGTGTTTATCAACGGCACAACCACGAGCGCAGCCATCAAAACAATCGCAATGAACAAAATCAGCGTGCTAATCCCGGTGTCTGCACTGCAATCCTGTTTTAACCTCATAATTGCTCAGTATCCAGCACTCCATTCGCAACAACCACTTTTATAGACTTTCCAGAGAGATCAATGCCTGAGAATGTGAGATTCACCACCTCGGATGGTTCCCACTGTAGATCACCGTCGTCATTCTCGATATTTGACGTGAGAATCGTTTGATATACTCCATTGACCAGAACTACGATAGAATTAGTTGAATTGTCAAATTCGGTCTTTCCCGTGTTTAATACATACAGCCCTGGCTGCGTGCCTGCGCCCGGATCATTGATGATCTCGATATCACCCTGCATCTGATCGGCGAGATGGCTGTTTCTGACCACCAGTGCGCCTGATACCGAGCCTGTGACGCCATAGAGCGCGATCACGATTGCCGATGCGATGATCACCGATGCGATGAAGAATATTGCCTGCGCTGCGGATTCTCCAGCCACTTTACACCACCTCCGCGCAGGCGGACCTTGCACTCGCTGTCACTACCTTCACAACATCGCCTCGGTCCAGCGTAAACGCCGTTGTCGAAAATTCCTTTCCGGGGTACAACCAGCCAGACCCTGCTGCATGATTGATTATTTTTCCGTTTACAAGTACGATGAGCTTTGATTTGTCGATGGACGCCGTTCCGGTATTTCTTATGTAGAATACATCGCTTGCGTTGTCAGTGATTTTCCCCCGGTCCTCGTAGCTGCATGAAGACGTATTGTAGATCTCGATCCTTGTGTCCAGCCGAGAGAGCATACACCCATGTTGCGTGTCTCTGGCATCCTGTAGCAGCTCGCAGCTATCGCTGACGCGTTCATAGTTCACGGTTGCAATCAAGATTAGACCAATAGCGAGGATTGCTGTAGCGATGGATATACCAAACCCCATTATGGAGAAATTGGTGCTTACGGTATTAATGATTTACGGTACGTATGTATTCAGGTGAGGTGAAAACCGCGAGATCTCATGAGATTGGCACAAGATGGCGGTAGTGCATACAATAACATTGGCGATATGTTTGCATTTCATATCAGGTTGCCCCATATTTTCTCATGAAAATCTGTGTAATCGTATGGTTAGCTAAACACGTAACCCGACACAAATGAATTTGTAGTCGGCTCACGCTCTGCAGATGTATTTTGTTAGCACGGATGCGATGAGAGATGAGAGGATCACCGCCCCGATGATCGATGCATAGACGCCTTCATGGAATATTCCAAGTTCGTATCCCACAGTTGCTGCCACTATACCCAGACTCAGGCGCGAGTTGAAGATTGTTGCGATATAGGCTGCTTGTTCGGGCAAGTATCTTTTTGTTGCGATGTAAGTTCCTATATATTTTGGTATGAAGCATATTGTTACGAATAATACAATTAAGAGGGCATTTTCATAGAGTGCTGCAATGTTTACTGCTGTGCCGACCTTGAAGAAGAAGATTGGTGCAAGGAAACCGAACGTGATCCCCCTTAGTTTGTCCCACAATTTTATGTGCTCTACAATGACACCGGATGTGATTACGCCAAGAATAAAGGCGAGAAGAACCGTTTCGATCCCGATCGCTTCGCCGGCGATGCCTATGCCGAGTATTAAGAATAGTATTATCTTGAATTCAAACTCTACCGCGTTGCCTTTGTAGTGACTGAATATTTTTTTGCCAAGAGAGGGTACAAAGTATGAGAATATGGTGAATGCCATAATGAAGCCAATTGTAAGGATTGTCAGGTCTGAAAATAATATGCTTATTGCGATCATGCTTAACAAATCCACAACCATTGCTGCTGAGAGTATCTTTCTCCCGGTGTCGTCGAGTCGTTCTTTTGATTTTAATAACATGGGATATACGATGGCTATTGATGTTGTCGAGAGGGCGATGCCTGTCAGGAGCGCCTGCTCTGATGAAAAGTCCAGGAAGTGCATTGTGATGAAATAAACTGCGAGGAAGGGACTTAAGAAGGACGCGCTACCTATCACCGTGCTGCATTTTGCGTTCTTTTTCAATACATCAAAGTCTATCTCAAGACCTGCAAAGAACATGAGGGCGAGGATTCCGAAGTCCGCCAGCACATTGATCACTTCCGCACTGCTGAAATTGAAAAAGTTGACTGCTATACATCCGGCAATAATCTCGAATATTGCGCTTGTGATCTTTAGTTCTATTGCCACAAGTCCTGCAAAGATTATCAGTCCGATTGCTATGAAGATTTCGTCCATGTGAATGTTAATTATCGAAGTATGTCGGTTTAAGAAGTGTTGGTGCCCTCACCTACAATAAACGAAACGGTGGGTCGGTTTTTCTTGTAGTCAGTTCAAGTGCAAGGCGTTGTGACATTCCAGACCACTTGCAGTTCATTTGAATCCCACAAACTTGTTTTGGGTTCCTTGACTTTTGGACTCATCGAGGCGTATATCTATAACTTTCCTTATATTTGTAAGCCCCCTCCCAAGTCTCGTCGCAGGAAGGACAACCTTTGAACAATGGACCGCTCACGGTGCAATGCATGCCTCATCGTATATGTTTTAGCTGAGGTGAAATAAAGGCTCTCCGGCATCTTCCGTGACCGTCCTGCCGCAGATTAAGGATAGAGCAGTTACCCGCCCCTTCTCATCTCAGAACGGTGCGTGAGACTTTCACTTCACACCGCTCAAGCACCTCACAACCCTTTTCAGTACCTGGGCGGCAGTTTGTTTCTGTGGCGTTTCAGTAATACAATCCCGGCAGTCATGCGCATGACCCCTCTTGCAGTGTATCCCATCTCGTTTTGTACCATCTATTCAATTTCAGAGCCTGCTGTCTGAATTTCTTCGGTTTGAAGTCACTGTCTGAAAATCAAGTGAATTACCACCGCGGAGAATCCAAGGGCATGGTGATATACTCCCAGTGTACTACGGAATAGTGAAATCAGCGTTAATCTTTATCTAAAAACCCTTATTGGACACAAATTTACAAAAATTAATGTTTTTTTGCATAACCCTGAATTTGTCCAAAGGCTCCACGCGACACCTGATCGTGCCCCTAAAAATCGCAGTTTATGTCGGTGCTGAGTATAATGTCGCATTCAAGAACTTTGAAATTGAGTATAGTTAAATATATATACCGTAATGCACTATTAATCACCATGGACGACATTGACCAATCAATGGTGTACTTTGCATGTACGGTATGTGATTTCATGTTCCAATCCGACCCGAACTTCGTTCCGATCATCTGTCCGCAGTGCGGGAGTGAAAACGTCGTGCGGACGTGAGGGGGTTATGATTGCGACACGCCTGGTATCTGTCTGGCAATCAGTTGGATATTACCGGTTCCAAGGCGGATTGGTTGTCCGACGATCACGTTCTCGGTGACGCCACTTAATTCATCGATATCACCACGCATACCTGCATCGATAAGGTGATTCACGGTCACCTCGAATGCCGCTCGTGCAAGGATGCTTGCTTTCTCACCGGATAGCCCGTGCCTCCCGATCTGCTTGACCTCGCCATCACAGGTCATCATATCGGCAGCAAGCATGATGTGTCTTGAATCCACGTTCAGTCCCTGTTCACGTAATGTCGCTAGGATCTCATTTATAATCGAAGTCCGGGCAGCTTCGATGCCAAAGACCTCGCACATCTCGCCCGGATGGTTGCTGGTCGTTCGCGCCGGATCCATGCCCTCGATATCAAGAACTTTCTTAAGCGCAGTGCCTTCGGTGTACAGCACGTATTCGGAACCTTCCTTCTGTATAACCACCCGCGTAATCTCATCAAAACCCTTGAGCACAACTTTCCTGAGGTTTCGGCTGAGCAGGACCAGCGAACCGAGAGTAGGTTCATTCGGTTCGAGTGTGAGCGTGTATCCACTTGCACTGATCCGGATCTTCAGCTTTCCTTCGAGCGTCTCGATGATATCTGGCATCGTCAGCTTTCGCTCATACATTGCACCCTCATCGAGATCAATAAGGATCTTTAGATTTGTGCGGTCGGTGATGATCTCTCCCAGATCTACGATGGTTGTCTTCTGAATCAACCATGCAACATTCTGAGCCAGTCGCCGGCTTACACCGTCATGTTTCTGTAGATATACAGTCATCACCGGAGTGCTTGGGTTCTTCCGGGCGTCAAGGATCTCAATCAGTCTCGGAAGCCCGAGTGTCACGTTGATCTCGGCAACTCCGGCGTAGTGGAATGTACGCATCGTCATCTGAGTCCCTGGTTCACCAATTGACTGTGCCGCCACCACACCAACAGGGTCACATGGCTCGATGCAGGCATCGGCGTACGCGTCGGCGACACGGGCGATGATCTCATCCAGTTGCCCTGCATCCGGCATAACCTCGAGTAATTCCTCGCGTAGGGTATCACTGATCTTCGACGGTAGCGAGAGTGCGTGGACCCTCTTCTCAATATCCGTTGCTGTTACACTGCCGCTCATTTCTCCACCTCCACCACATCCCTGACAATCCGGTTGATTTGATCACGACCAAAACCACGTGAAGGATCGACACCGTCCTCGCCAAACAGGGTCTGCACAACTATGCCGCGTGTATCCCTTACCGTGCCGTCGCGCTGTGCCTCCAGATCCTGAAGCGCATTTACCATCCTCCGCTGGAGGTATCCTGACTGGGATGTTCGCACCGCAGTGTCCACAAGACCTTCCCTGCCACCGATTGCGTGGAAGAAGTATTCTGTCGGTGAAAGCCCACTCTTATAGGATGCTTGTACAAATCCGTGGGCGTCCGCGCTGAGGTCTCCTTTTTTGAAATGCGGAAGCGTACGATCCGAGTATCCCCTGTGGATACGCGCGCCACGCACCGCTTGCTGCCCGACACATGCAGCCATCTGCGCAAGGTTAAGCATCGAGCCTCTTGCGCCGGACACTGCCATCGCAACCGCTGAATTGTCGATACCAAGATGTATGCCAGCCCGGTCGCCAGCCATGTCACGAACCTTCCCGAGAACCTGCATGATCCGCAGTTCGAGAGTCTCTGCAAGCGTCCGCCCTGGCAGCAGTTCAAGCTCCTTGTGCTCGTATCGATCGATCAGGTCTTCGATGCCGTCTTTGCCATGTATAGCCTCTTTACTGATCTCCTGTATCTGTTTGTTCGCCTCTTCCGGGATATCCTCATCATCGATCCCGAAGCTGAACCCGTGGTACATGATGCCCCTGATCGCAAGATTGGTAACATTGTCTATGAACCGTGTGCCATCAGTTGCCCCGTACTCCTTGACGATCTTTGAAATGATCAAGCCCTTGAAAGCGCCGATCGATTTCTCATCGATGGTGCCGCAGAGCAGTTCCCCGTTATTTATGACAACATACGCGTCATTCGGACAGTTCTCCTTCATGCATGTGTCGCATTCCTGGCAGATCTCTGCTTTATATTCGAGATTCAACCCGCTCGGTAAAATCCGGCTGAATATCTGCTTTCCGGTCCAGTAGGGAACGCCATCAACGACTTGATCCGGCTCTGGCAGGTCGCGCACACCAGCCTTCCGCAGAATCTCAAGCGAACTGTTCTTATCGATTTGTTTCTCACGAGTCAGCAGGAACATGCCTGTGATGTGGTCATGGATTCCGCCGATGATCGGTCCGCCGAATCTTGGCGAGAGGATATTTTCCTGCACCCGCATCAGTATCTTTGCCTCGGCTTTTGCCTCTTCGGTCTGCTGCACATGGATATTCATCTCATCACCATCAAAATCAGCGTTGTATGGTGGGCAGACTGCCGGATTCAGCCTGAACGTCTTTCCTGGCATCACTTTGACTTCGTGCGCCATGATACTCATCTTGTGGAGCGATGGCTGCCTGTTAAAGAGCACGATATCGCCGTCCTTGAGATGCCGGTCCACGAACCACCCGTATTCAATAGTCTCGGCAAGTTCCTCTCGATTTGCCTCGGTAACCTTCATTTTGTGCTCGTCTGTGCGGACGATGTAGTTTGCGCCCGGGTGATTGACCGGACCACGGCGGATATACTCCTTGAGTTCTTCGATGTTTCTTGGCACTGCTTTGATCGTAAATGTCAGTTCTCTTGCGACCCGCTCAGGAACCCCGACCTCGTTGATCGATAAATTCGGATCAGGTGAAATCACAGTCCTTCCACTGAAATTCACACGCTTACCAGAAAGGCTCCCCCTGAACCGCCCTTCTTTTCCTTTCAGACGCTGTGACAACGTTTTGAGTGGTCTTCCACTCCGATGTCTTGCTGGCGGTATGCCAGAGACGCTGTTATCCATGAAAGTGGTCAAATGGTACTGCAAGAGTTCCCAGAGATCCTCGATGATCAACTGTGGCGCGCCGGCTTCCTTGTTTTCCTGAAACCTCTGGTTTATACGAATGATGTCAACGAGTTTGTGTGTCAGGTCGTCCTCACTCCGCTGCCCGGTCTGCAGCGTGATCGAGGGGCGCACCGTGACCGGCGGTACCGGCAGCACTGTCAGGATCATCCACTCAGGACGTGCGTTTGCCGGATCCATGCCAAAAATAGTGATATCTTCATCCGGTATGTGCTCGAACCAGTCCCTAATATCGCTTGGAAGAAGCTTGTTTTCGTCTTCGTAGTACGTGGTTGGTTTTTCATAGATGACTTTTATCTGGTGTTCGCCGCAGTACGGGCACACATCAGTCTTTACAGCCTCGGCAAAGACGCGTTCGACCACCGAATCGATGGGCTGCCCCCTACCCCTCAAAACCCCGATCTGCTCGAGGTGTTCCTTCTTTGCAACGGGTTCAAGCAGCAGCCTGCTGCAACTTCGGCACGTGCCTCGCAGGATGTTTCGTATCTGCTTAGCAAATCCGACATGTATGCACGGCGCTACCAGTTCTATGTGTCCAAAATGACCCGGACACTCACCAGCCCTACCGCTGCAGGTCTTGCACCGTAATCCGGGATCGATTACTCCAAGCTTGGGGTCCATAAGCCCCATATCGATTGGAAATCCATCTTCATCATAAGTATCGGCTGTGATGATCCTGGTGACACTCATGTTCCGATATTCCAGTGGAGAAATCAAACCGAATTTTATCCTTGCGATTCGCTTTGGAGCACTCAATTGTTTCATTGCTATCTGTCTGGTTGTTTTTGGGATAAAGGTTTTGTTCTTGCAATGTACTTAACCTACGTATTTCATAAAAATGCGCGAAAACACCATGTTTATAAGAAACAACATAGATGTATGACTGGTTTGCTTATATCCGCTTTACATATAAACGCGGGACCCCCTTTGTCTTTGGTGTGAACAATGATGGAATGGCATGAAACAGTGGAACTTGAATCGAATTTTCTTTCTGCGGGCTTGAGAGTCTATGTTATCGGACATAAAAACGGGAAATTTGAGGGTAGATGGAACGGCATCTGGAATCTGCCGCTAAAAGTCGCAGATGGTGTAAACTTTGGCTTAATTGTGGATAGCGGGGTTGAAATCAACTGGCTGCCTGATTTCTGCAAGGAGTTTGTCTTCAGTGGTGGTGTTGAAAGAACGTTTGAAATTGGAGGATTCTCAATCAACCAGTCTACCTTTGTCCCAAAACTCAAACAGGGGGTTTGCTGGAGCTTCAGGATCAAAAACACGAAAGATACGAGAGTGGAATTTAAATTTATCGCAAATCCGGTCACAAATCTCGAATGGGCACTGAAACAGACCGGTGATGCATGGAAGGAGCGGAAATATCTCGTGACGTATGATCCGCGCAGAAATATGGTTCTTGTGCGGCACCACAAACGCCCGAACTGGTTAATGCTCTTTCGCTCAAATCTTGAGCCAGAGTATGTCTGCTTCGATGTTGCTGATCTGGGTGCATGTAAACTGGAAAACAGGTTTCCGGGTCCGTCGGAGCACTGCATGGGCGGCACACTCATGGCTTACGAGATCGCGATTGATGCAGGGGATACTATCGAGATCAGGTTCGCACTAACTGGTGGCGATGCGACATATCACCGGTTAATCGATGAATCCGAAGAATTGATCAATTCATCAGAAGAATTGCTTGCAGAGGCAAAAAATTCATACACCGATTATATCCGGAGAATGTTGACCATTGACTCTGGAATTAAAGCGATAGATGATGCTTTTATTCGCTCTAAGATTGGACTACTGCTGTTGAAGCACTATCAACATGGTTACGGTCTTGGATTCATGGCTGGACTGCCGCACTTCCCGACATACTTCGGAAGGGACATCGCATGGACGGTATTTGGCAGCAATTGCATCGGGGACTTTCTTACATCCCAGTGCGCACTTGCGCTGCTTGCACGGTTCCAGGCAAAGGAGGATGGCGATGATGCAGTCAGGGTTCCGTTCTACAAAGGAGAGATTCCACACGAAACCCGAATGGATGGAACGATATATTACTACAGCGTCGATGCAACCCCGCTCTTTGTGATTGCACTGCATGATTATTATAGGTGGTCCGGAGATAAAATTTTTGTGCGGCACCTGTACGATGATATGATAAGAGCGCTTGACTGGTGCCTGAAAGCCGACCGTGACGGTGATGGCTTGATCGAGCACGGTCCCGAAGGATTTCTTAATGATGTGCAGTGGATGGATTCCTACTTCCGGGGCAAGTCCGGGGTCGAGGTTCAGGCGATATTCAGCCATGCATTCAGGTGCGGCGCAGAGATCGCACAGGAGTTTGGCGACTCCAAACTTGCCGCGACGTATCTGGCACGGTATCGTGAGCTCAAAACGCTCATCACTAAACGGTACTGGGACGAGGCGCAGGGGTTCCTGTACGACACGATACAGCCCAATGGCACCCTGAAAAAGGATATGACCGTAAACGCAGTCCTCCCGGTCTTCTTCGACCTCATTGAACATGATAAGGCGGACAAAATCCTTGCATGGATGGAAAGCGACGAGTTCACGACACCATGGGGCGTCAGGACCCGTGCAAAGAGCGATCCTGAGTATGATGGGAACAGCTACCAGAAAGGTGGCGTCTGGCCGTTTGTTACGGGCTGGGTTGCGTATTCTGAGTTTGCGCGGGGAAATTTCAAGGAAGGGTTCCTTAAGACCTACCAGATGACCGAGATGCAGCGTTTCTCCAGGCTGTACTTCAAGGAAGTCATGTCAGGAGACGTGCCGCCTGAGCCGTCCGCATTAGCAGATCCTGCCGGTTGTTTCATCCAGGCGTGGTCTGCAACGATCTATCTGTACGCGATCGTCCGCGGACTGCTTGGAATAGAACCCCGCGCCCCTGAAAGCGTCACAATCTGCCCGTACATCACCGCTGACTGGGGCATATCGATTGAGAGGCTTGCTATCGGGGAGAGCTTACTCTCATTCGAGTTCAGCAGGTGTGATGATGAGATAACCGCGATCATAAGAAACGAGGGCGATTCTATCGATGTGGACTTTGGTTTCGTTGTTCCTGTGATTGTGGACCGCCCGTCTGCAACCATCAACGGCGTAAAGGCTGACGTGACCGGAGAGATCATCAAAGGGAAGTACACAAGGGTCATGACAAGATTTACGGTGGGTAAGGAAGACCTGCTTGACAAAAGAGAGTTGAAAAAAGTCGTATTTGATATCGGTAACCACAAATGAAGATCTTCATTGTTTCATCTGCGGAAAAGGCGATAGACTCCAAAAAATACGGCGGTACCGAACTTGTTGTAGGTGATCTGGCAGTGGCGCTCTCCGGATTCGATGAAGTTGAGGCGGTCGCTGTTGCATGTTGCAAAGGCTCAAAACTCCCGCAAAACCCAAAATTAAAGGTCATAGAGACGGTTGAAGAATCGTCTGATGTGCATCACGATTGGGTTGCAAAAGAGGAGCAGGCATACAGCATCGCCGAAAAACATTTCAAGGATTATGATGCCATCATCGACAATACCGTATCAGGAGTGACTTATGATTATGAGATAGCGCATCCGGGTGCAAAGGTCTGCCACGTATTTCATGGAATCTGCGGATGGGATCGGGTCCCACACATACGGGGCGATCCATATTTCATCGCGGCTTCACGGGCGCAGGCGATGAACATCTCAAATCGGCTGATGCGACCATGCAGGTGTATTCCGCACGGCATAAATACCGAGCTTTATCCGTTCAAAGCCGAGAAGGGAGAACGTTACCTATCTGTCAACAGGATATGCAGCGAGAAAGGAATCTTTGAGTTTATCCAGCTGATGAAAGATTCAAATGTCTCAGGAGACATCTGCGGCGAAGATCGTTTTGTTATCAGTCAGGATTATGTTGCAGATGTGAAATCCCGGTGTGACGGTTCTCAGGTGCGGTATCATGGCACTGTGTCTTTTGAGGATAAGATACGACGGTACCAGAACGCAAAAGCAGTGATCTCACTTCCAATGTTCCCGTTCATGGAGATATTCGGTCTGCACGTATCAGAGGCGATGTGCTGCGGAACACCGGTCATCGCACTCCGGAGCGGGGGGTTGACCGACCAGATACGGGATGGTGTGACCGGCTTTCTCTGCGACAGTCTTGGCGAGATGCGCGAGATCATAGTTACGGATAAAGTCTCTGATATTGATCCTTATGAGTGCAGAAAACGCGTCGAGGAGCATTTTTCAAGGGAAATTATGGCTGAGAACTACTTAAGTTACCTAAAAGAGATATTATCGGTGAGTGATATCGTATCTACTCGGGTGTGTTGATTGGTCTTCTGATTGTGATTAGCTAACCCCAAAATGCAAACATACCACCAATATCCGATATTTACTGCCATCATCCCCGCCAATCTCATGGTTTTTTCCGCATCGCCTAAACAGATAACTACAAAAAAATGACCCGTTTGTCTACATACGTTTATAGACGCAACGGGAACTGCTGCACCAGAGCCAACGTTTGTACAATCACTTGCCTAATTCCGTGTCCAGGATTTTCATCACCTGATTCTTGTTTTGTATGCTGCTTGTGGCTGCTATGACTTTTCCATTCTTGAAATACAATGTGAACGGCAGTCCCATGAACGATGCACAGTCAGGCAAATTTTTGATAAGGTCTGCCGCAGGTATGTCAAAATCCTGGTCACAGAATTTGATATGCGGGTACTGCGGTTCCAATTCTTCCATAATACCATAGACCGGGACGCACATTGGTCCCATTCTGCCACAGCAAAGCATGACCTTCTCATTGTTTTCCACGGCTTCCTCGACTTCTTGTTCCGTTTCCAGATGTGTTAGATTTGTATATAGCATCTTAAGCCTCTCCTTTGAAAAGATTAGACTTTTTGTGATATAAAGTCAACTACCTCCCGATGTTGGGCTCTTCGCTATTCTGTGTGGGTAGTTGGAACTCAATGTGACCTGACCGGGGTGAACCGGGGTGAGTCCAAGCGAGTGTCTAAGACCGTAGCATGGTATCAAACGGTGATGATTGGGTTCTCGGGAGACCCAATATGTGCTCCTTGTTCTCCTTACGGAGTTAGGGGTATGTGATATCAAGCATATAAACGGCAAGACGCCGCAAATGGCATATTGGGAGTCGCAGATTAAGAATGGGGTAGGTAACCGCCCCACCCCTTCTTAATCGGCGGCTATTGTGTATGTGTTTAGCTAACCACGAGATTGCACTGATTTTCACAAGATTTCTGTGTTAATTTCGTGGTTTTTTTGCCTCAGCTAAACACCTACGTCCGATCATCCATCGCATACGAAACGTTTGGACTTCCGGAGCCAGGTATATCCCACACCGCCACAACTTGAGATAACAGAGGGTTATTAAAGCCACCACACCCCGCCCCGCCCTTTACCAGTGCCAGCGCAACTGCCTGACAAGATAAACTGCCGCAATCGCTGCCAGCGCCCCCCACCCCCGCAGGGCAGGCATCTGTGCTGTGCATCCACCCCTGCCACCACGTGCGTTATTATCCGCATACCATGGTACACCCGTCGTATAGACCATAGACGCATTTTCCTGACCTGTAAACGACTGTGCAGTTCTTGCAACCATCTTTGCATAACCATAGTCCACGATCTTGCCCATTTGCGACGGTTCGAGTATCTTTGCATGTTCATAAGCACTTACCGCCAGAATAGGCTCTGCTCCGCTCTCTCTTGCTGATATAATGGCTGATATTGCATCTCTTTCTGAATTATTCACTTTTTCATCGAGATCCTCTATTCCTATCAGTTCGATTGCGGTGTTCGCCTGCACCATCGCGTGCAGCGAGTCATAGATCGCTCCGGCATAATACTCGGCGTGTAACTCGTTTCTGGCGCGGGATAGGTCGTCTGTGGCACTCACGATCAGCGTTTTGCACCCGCCAGTCTCGCTGATCAGGGCATCGGCGTAGGCAAGCATCGACGCTGCTTGACTGTAATACCTGCCTGCACGGTCCCGGATCAGATCATCGGAGATCACCGCCCCCGAGCCTGCGCATGAGAGCGTCGCCCACCATTGTGCAGACCGTGCCCGCTCCATCGAAAACGCCAGCAGTTCGATCGCATCGCCTGCGTGTTCTGCCCGCTCTGCATCGTCCAGCTTCTCTCTTGCGATGCTCAACCTTGACTCGGCTGCACCAATCCCCTCAAGAACGCCGTTTTCCGATTTCGCCCGGTCTATGGCAAGTTCTGCATTTGATATTTCATTTTCGACCTGCTCGATCCTATCAGCGATATATCCATCCAGGTCACCCTCATCCAAAACAAGACACTCGGAGTACCATCTGATGTGCCGGAGGTTGACCATCGTGTTAAAACTCCGGCTCATTGACGCATAGTAGTTTTTGGAATCATAATCCACCTGCGCATCCTCAATTGCCAGAACCTGACTTTCGAGTGCGTCTATGAACTCCGGATCTGCAACTGCGTCAGTATCATTGTATTGCATCCTCGATTCGTCCAGCAATGTGGCGGCAAGCGGCTGCATCGCATCCATATAGGCTATAGTCTGCACTTCGCCAGTCAACAGCACATTTGGGATTTCATAGCCGGTGTATATCCGGATAGCGTCTCTTAAGTCCTCGATCTCCATGACGTGGATATCTTGTACCGCTCCAAGTGCAATTATATCTGTTGTGACCAAATTTTCCTCAACCGTAACAAGAGAACCGTTTTGCACGATGATATGCTCTGTCAGGGTCATATTCCCCTGTCCGGCTGGTATCAGGAAAGTGTGGGCACCTTTTTTGGCGGAGGCGTTTAGTTTTGCGGATATCCCTCCAACCGCGCCGATTGAACAGTCGGGATTGATCATGCCGGTCATCACGACCCCTTGATCGATTGTCCAGTTCATGAGCGCTGCAACCGTTGCGACCGTCATCGCAGCGCCTGCCGAGGGTCCTCCGATCACGGGCGAGTCTGTGTGGAGGACATAGAAGAAATCGCGGGTTTCAGGGTCGATACTGGTGATATCACATGCCACCATCGATGATAACCGGGCAGACCCTTGCATATCGACCTGTGTGAACGGCGCAGTATCAACAAACACATGCCCTGTGCCGTTTGTGACCCACACCGTCAAATTTGTGAGCACGCCCACCTCGCCCTCTGATGTTGCGTATACTGCGGGAAGCGGGATAGAGACCTGCGCAGCCGACGCACTTTGCGCATGAGCCATCGATGAGATGAGGATGAGTAAGAGGAGTAGGGTCGAAATCCGGACTGGAATATGGATCGAACATTTCTTGTCCATGTGGGTTATTATCGCCTGCAACTGGCATAAGACTTGTCTGACCACGTCTTCGCAGGAGACTCGACACTCCACATCCCACATGCGAAGTATCCCACTCCGGAAGTGTAATTCGGAATCTTTGCATTTCAGAGTATGTGTGTGTGTGTTTAGTCGATGTGAAAAACCACAAGATTAACACAGAAATCTTGTGAAAATCTGTGTAATCTTGTGGTTCCGTATGTATTTAGCTGTAATCCGGTGGTTAGCTAAACACGTACGATTTCTTCATCATATCGTGATCAAACCTGCTGCTGCCTGCAGAATCATCAACGTATCCTGTGCGTCCACTTTACCATCGTTGTTCACGTCTGCATATTCGTTGCAATCGCCGCTGACACTACTATCGAGTGCGATAATCGCATCTGCAGGTGTTAGTTTGTCATCGTAGTTCAGGTCACCAGTCATAGATGGTGCTGCCGGGGGTTCTGTCTCTGGTGATGCTGAGTTGCACCAGAGAGACGTTCCACAATCACCCTTCACTGCGCATACGGTGGTGGGGATGTATACGTCATCGATAGATATTCCCGCGCCAAGTAGCATATCTGTCAGGTTGTCACAATCAAAGTCTTGATTGAACTGGTAGTGGCATGGATTGTGATAATCAGTCTCCATCCATACATCTCTGCCTGTAACGCTCTTGTTCCAGAACTCTGCTCCATCGTATCCGCGTACGGCATGCACGCTGGCAGTGTATTCATCCGCGGCTGAGTCATAACTCTGTGAATGCACGATCGCGTCATTATTATTGTCGCCATCAAGATCCGGATAAGAGTAAGCCCACATCGCCACATCTATACCTGTGACGCTCTTGTTCCAGAACTCTGCTCCGTCGTATCCTCGTATAGCGCACATAATAGCGGTTTTTTCACCTGTGGCTGAATTGTAACTCCACGAATTCACGATTGCATCATCCTTGCCATCAGAATCAAGATCGTGATCCGATTCAACCCACATAATATATGCATCATACTCGCCATCGCTTGTGATACTTTTGTTCCAGAACTCATCTCCGTTGCATCCTCGAATGGCGTCCGCGTTGGCAGTGTACTTATCTACAACTGCGTCATAACTCACTGATTCTATGATCACATCATGACTGCCATCGGAATCGAGATCGCCGCACGAGTGAACCCACATATCTGCGCCATCCACACCGTCGCCCGTAACGCTCCGGTTCCAGAGCGCATCTCCGTTGCATCCTCGAATGGCATGCACGCTGGCAGTATAGTCATCCGCGGCTGAATTGTAACTCCGTAAATCCACGAGCACATCATCCAGGTTATCTGAATCGAGATCGCCATACGGGTAAGCCCATATATATGCGCCGTCCCAACCATCACCTGTAACGCTCTTGTTCCAGAACTCATCTCCGTCGTAGCCTCGAATGGCGCGCACTCCGACTGTATATTCGTCAGCAGCTGAATCATAACTCTGTAAATTCACGATCGCATCACTCGTGTTGTCCGAATCGAGATTGCTGCGCAGTTCAACCCACATGCCAGCACCCTCCAAACCATTGCCTGCAACACTCTGGCTCCACAACTCTACTCCATCATATCCCCTTCTTGCAGATATGCACACGATCTTCTCATCCGTGGCGGAATCGTAACTCTGTAAATCCACGATCGCATCACCTCTGTTGTCGCAATCGAGATCATCGCACGGGTACGCCCATATTGATACATCTGTGCCTGCAACACTCTGGTTCCAGAACTCCACTCCGTCACATCCTCGTTTGACGTGCGTAGTCGCGGTTTTTTCGCCAGTGGCTGAATCATAACTCTGCGAATTCACAATGATGGCACTGCCATTATCGTAATCGAGATCATCATACGGGTACGCCCATATATATGCACCATACCAACCATCGCCTGTAACGCTCTGGTTCCAGAACTCATCTCCGTCGTAGCCTCGAATGGCGCGCATATTGGCAGTATATCCATCCGCTGCCGAGTCATAACTCTCCGATACCACGATCACATCGCCCATGCCATCATAATTGAGATCACAACACGGGTATGCCCGCATATCTGTACTATACGTGCCGTTGCTGGTGATGCTCTGACTCCAGAACAGGTCTCCGTCGTAGCCTCGTATGACTTGCACGCTTGCAGTGCATTCACCTGCGACCGGGTCGTATCTACGCGATTGCACGATCACGTCATCCATACCATCATAATCAAGATCGCCCGCGAGACGCGCCGGAAGATCATCAAGCGCCCCGGTCTTATAAACGATTCTCTGACTCCATAATTCAGTACCATTACATCCATTTACAGCCACTACGCACTCAAATGTATATGTATAAGTGATTGAGTTATACGTCCCATTGAATAATACTACATCATCCCTGCCATCGCCGTTGAAGTCTCCTGCCGTGATGCCATGTGTAAACGAGCGTTCCGGCGAGGTCGCATCCAACGCCATCACAAGTGGCACATAGTAATCATCGACCGCCTGATAAGCCATATCCGCATTTGAATCGGTTTGACTTAATCTCATATCTTCAGAGATGCCCATTCCAGTTGATAAAGCTGGTGCATTGTCCGGATCTGCCATAACGCCGGGCAACATTCCAATCAGCGTTGTAGCAACGATCAAAACTGTAATAATATTCCGTAATTTGTTCACATTCACGTTATTTTCCTCCTTTAATCAATAATCTCACAGATGTACGCACCCATGTATAAAGAGTTTACGATCAACGAGCGTGTCAGGTTTGGTGATGTCAAATTAACATTTCCGTTTCTTCGGGTATTCCGACCTCATATAATCAAATGTTCTAATAAAATCAGTAATTCAGGTTTTTCATCAGCCTTATTCATGTAATCATTGATAAAATATGCCATTTATGATCAAACACGATTTTTTCACAAAAAATCGAGTAAAAACTGCCCTCCGGGTGGGGTCTGGTGGTATACTTTTGGCTCTCTGGTATCTTGAGTTGCAGTGACCAACGCTTATAAAGAGGTTGCC
>CBDUQO010000007.1:0-23245 GCA_965369365.1 uncultured Methanosarcinales archaeon | reverse complement strand
GGGCGACGGCTGATACCGGGTTCATGCTGGATTACGGAGCTGAGATCATTCTTGAAACCGCGCGGTTCTGGGCGGGCAGGGTAGCATATAATGATACTTCCGGAAAATACGAGATAAAAGACGTAATCGGACCGAACGAGTACCAGGAGTGCGTTGACAACAATGCATACACCAATTACCTTGCCAGATGGAATTTGCGGTGCGGGGTCATGCTGTACACCGAAATTCTCAATGGTTATCCTGATAAACGGAAAATCCTCTGCGAAAAAATTGGTCTGGAACAATCGGAGATCAATGAATGGCAGAAGATCGCAGACAACATCGAATTTACAGTTCTCGAGGACGGGATGATTGAGGAGTTCTCAGGATACTTTGATAAGCTCAATGTGATTATCGAGAAGTGGAACGAACGCGGAATGCCAATATTTCCGGATGCAGTGCCACTTGAGCGTGCGCATGAGTCACAACTGGTAAAACAGGCAGATGTAGTACTGTTATTGCATCTGTTCAACGAAGACTTCTCGCATGACGTAAAAACGGTAAACCTGGATTATTACGACCACCGGACTACTCACGAGTCCTCGCTCAGTCCGAGTATATACACAATCCTGTGCACCGAGGCAGGAGAGGTGGATCGGGCGTACAAATACCTCAAATACTCATTATACGGCGATCTTTCTGACAACTATAGCAATGTTAAGCACGGCATCCATGCAGCCTCGCTCGGGGGCGTCTGGCAGGCAGTGGTCTTCGGGTTTGCCGGCGTGCGCATGAAACGCCGTGGTGATGGGGTAGCCGGTGAAATACTCACGGTAAACCCGAGATTACCGGAAAACTGGAAGCGGCTTCAGTTTAACCTGTGCTGGCAGGGATTCAAACTCGAATTCGACATATCCGCAGGCGGTGTGGGCATATTATTTAGATCAACCAGTGACGATGGTGGTGACGGCGCAGGTGTCACGCTTCCGATAGAGGTTAGAGGCAGGCGTTATGAGATCCCCGGAAACAATATGACGGTGATAACGTATGACAATTGATTTTGAAAGCGAGGTTGGTTTTATTTGGGATGTCGATGGCGTTATTGTTGATAGCCCACACGAAATGGCATGGCGGCTCACCGCAGAGATGGCGCCGTGGAGTGTTGATGCAGGTAGACTTGATTCAGGATTCTATCAGGATTATGTCTCTGGACGACCCCGATACGAGGGTGGAAATGCGATTCTTGGGCGTTTAGGGGTGTATGAGCGGCTCGGTGCGGAAACAGACCCTGCGAAAGAGGAGATACTTGAGCAATACTGCACCCGCAAGAACGAACTGTTCACCGGACTGGTCGGCGATGGCAAATTCGAAGTCTTTGAGACATCAGTTGCGATGATCATTGAAGCACATAACAGAGGGGTGTTTCAGGCGATGGCATCAGCCTCAAAGAATGCAAAGAACCTGATCACACAGATAACCGGAGACCATATATCCGGAATACCTGATACGCTTTATTCACTCTTTGAAGTGGACGCTTCGGGACTATCTGGAAAAAGCAAGCCAGAACTATTTGCGTTTGCGGCGACTCGGATGCACGAGTTATCGGGTGGTAAGATCAAGCAGTATATCGTGTTTGAGGATGCGCCGTCCGGAATAAGGGCCGGTAAGGATAACGGTATGTTTTGCGTTGGGATACGGAGGATCGGGGATCGATCCACCCTTGCCAGGGCTGGTGCGGATATTATGGTCGATGATCTTGGTGAACTGAGTTATGATGCGCTGAGATCACGGTTTATTGAGGCGGGACAGCAGGCGGTATGAGAGTCTCTGTTCATCATAAGTATCCCGGGGACACTTGTCCACCAGGGCGCGGGTCAATCTCTCATGTACCCAATCTCCATATAGCGCGACCGCGCGTATGTTGTCTGGCAGGTTCTGCCCGCATGGTGTGATGAGGTATGGCGCCGCCCTATTTTTCACCGGAACAAACCCATCTCCGATCTTTTTTCCAGTCCCGCCATGCATCACCGCCACCTACCACCGCCGCCGAAACGAACGATACCTTGAAGCATAAGATACTTCAATACTGCACTACAAGGCAATTGCAAAGACATGGAGTATGTAACCTGATGAATCTTAAGATCCTGAATAAAACAGATACCGAACTGGAGATGGAACTTGTAGGTGAGACGCACACCCTGTTGAACCTGCTAAAATCCACCCTTCTGGAAGATGATGAGGTCGAGATTGCGAGCTATGATATCAGGTATCTTGGCATCAGCGAACCGATCATGTATGTGCGCACAAGTGGCGTGGATCCAATACAGGCGGTGCGCAGCGCGCTTGCTAAAGTGACTGCGATGTGTGATGAATTTAGGGCTGTGTTCCTTGAGCAAGCAAACATCTGAAACGAAGCATTTATCATGGTACATAACCAGTGAGGAAATCGATGAGTGAAAGCGAAATCCTTGAACGGATCAAACAGGCGGAATCCGATGCAAAAGCAATGATTGCGCAGGCACACGAGGACACGCGGAAGATAATCGTCGATGCCAGAGCAGAGGCGCGTGGAATCTCCAACAGTGCCGAAGAGCGCGCACGAGATCATGCCAATCACCTGATGGATGCCGAAAAAAATAGGATAGCTGAAGAGCGGAAAACAATCCTCCAAAAGGGAGCGGTTGATGCGAAAGCACTGAAGGATGCTGCATCGATCAAGATCGACGCCGCGGTTGATTTTTTACTCGCAGAATTTGAGAGGACGGTTCATGCTGAAGCCAAAGCAGATGAGTAGGGTGATGCTCGTTGGTCACAAGGATTATCTTGAACCGACCATAGAGGTCATGCACGACATGCATGTTGTGCATATCGAGGAATACACCGAAGAAGATTATTTCGGCATCGGCAAACCACTTGCCGGCGCGGATCATGACTCACGGATGCTGCTTAAACTGCGCTCGATGGCAAACTTCCTCGGCATAAAAAAGCCATATCTTGAGCCAACCAGCGCTGAAAAAATATCGTCGGAACTTGAAGGAAAACTTGATGAACTTGAGTCCGTGGTTTCGGAAAAACTGAAGAGAAAATCCGAGATTGAGGCAAATATAAAGGATGCCGAAACAAATATACACGAAGTTAGAGTTTTTTCAGGAATTCCTTTAAATTTTAATCTCTGTAGAGGATATGAAACGCTTCACGTCTTTGCCGGCACGATCAAGAAGGGTGCGGAGATCGAAGCTAACCTGAACCGAGTCACCACTGATTATCAGTTATATGTTGGCACCACCGGTACTATCGTGCTATTTGTTCCGGCTAAATACACTGACGAGGTCGTCGAACTGCTAAATAACGCCCTCTTCAATGAGATTGTCATACCCGAGCTGTCTGGTGTGCCTGATGAATTGCTTGGTGAACTTAAAACCCGGCGTGATATGTTTGTAACTGATCTTGAATCTCTCTCTTCTGAGATCGATTCGGTGAGCGCACAGTATGAGGAGTTCATTCTCGCAAGCGAGGAACTGCTCTCCATCGAGACTCAGAAGAAGGAGGCACCACTTTTCTTTGCAACATCCGAGCACGCTTTCATAATCGACGGCTGGGTTCCGGATGACGAGTTTGAGGCACTGGAATCCCGTGTCAAAGAGGCGACCGGCGACCGGGTTCATGTAACACTACACGAAGAAGCAGCTGACGGGGTTGCCGCTGACGATGCAAATGTCCCGATAGAATACGACAACCCAAAGATCGTGAAGCCGTTTGAAGCGGTCATGAATCTCTATGCCCGTCCAAAATATCACGAGATTGATCCGACTACATTTGTGTTTATAGCATTCCCGCTCTTTTATGGGATGATCCTTGGAGATATTGGGTATGCATTAATATTACTTGGAATATCGCTCTACGGTAGGTCCAAACTACATGGTGACGGGTGGAATTCACTCTTCACGGTCCTGATCTACTGTAACATATCCACACTCTTTTTCGGGATATTATATGCGGAATTCCTCGGGTTCCCGCTGGCAGGGCTTCCCGGGCATCCAGGATTGATTCCCGGATGGGACACCATTTTCCTATGGTCTGGTCTGGGTAGTGAACATATCACGTACCCAATCCACAGAACACACCTCGTAACCACCCTTCTGGTCGTGACCCTCTTAATTGGAGTAATACATATCAACACCGGGTTTATCCTTGGGTTTCGAAACGTGCTTACGAAACACGGCATGAAAGCGGCGATACTCGAAAAAGGCGGCTGGATGGTGCTGCAACTCGGCATATTCCTTCTCCTGTTCGGGATGATGGATATTGTGCCAGGCATGTTGCCGGGTGCAGCCGTATTCGCGGTTGCAGTCATCATGCTGGTTGCAGGAGAGGGTGGCACCGCTATTATGGAGATACCTTCCATCCTGAGTAACGTCCTTTCGTACTCAAGGCTGCTTGCAGTTGGTCTATCATCGATCGGCATCGCGTCAGCAATCAACATCATGTCGGGAATGATGTGGTCGAGCGGAGGTGTCTTTATAATCGTCGCAGTGTTCATATTCATATTTGGACATGCGATCAATACCGCACTGAGCGTGATTGCCCCCGGACTTCATGCGCTCAGACTGCAGTATGTAGAATTCTTTACCAAGTTCTACGAAGGTGGGGGCAGAATATACGATCCATTTGGATATAACAGAATCTATACAGAGGAATAATAATGGCAATAGAATTAGCATTGGCAGGCGCAGATATTGATCTGATACTGGCAAATCAGAAAGGTTTGATCGCAATTGGCGCAGGACTCGCAGTTGGACTAACCGGTCTTGGCTCGGCTATCGCAGAGAAAGACATCGGTTCCGCAGCGGTCGGCGCATTCACCGAGAAAGAGGAGCTCTTTGGTAAGGGCTTGATCATGACTGTCATTCCGGAAACCATCGTAATCTTCGGATTCGTTATCGCGATTATGATGATCATCTAACCATGGGACTGGAAAACGTCGTTTCTGACATCCTGAAGAGTGCACAGGATGAGGTCTCTGCAATCACAGCAGAACGTGACAGCGAGGTCTCAAAAATCATCGAGGAGGCGAAGCGCACGGGCGAGCGGACAACCGGCGAGCTGGTTGCATCCGCTGAGGCTGAGGCAGGGCGCATCAGCAAGCAGGAACTCTCAGGCGCGAATCTTGAGGTGAGAAGGATGATCCTGAACATGCGCAAAGAGATACTGGATGAGACCTACCGTCAGGCGTTGAAGCGTATTCGCGAGCAGGATAGTACATCGCTCCTGCAGTCACTGATCAATGTGCAGAGCGGCGATGCCACCAGGGTGTACGCAAGTCAGCAGGATCGATCGACCGTTGAGCAACTCTGTACCGATCGATCGATCAAATACGCAGGCGACATCGACTGTATAGGTGGAATCATCCTTGAAACTGATGATAGAACTGTGAGGCTGGATTATACGTTTGATACCATCATGGATGAGGTCAGCGAGCGGTCGATGAAACAGGTGTCGCAGATACTGTTTGAACAGGCATGATCATTGTCCTGTCGGTCGGCGGCTCGGTAATCTGTCATAGTCAGCATCGGTTCGCCGAATATTCGCGGGTACTTAAGAATCTGTCATCAGATCACACCGTCTTTGTGGTGGTCGGTGGCGGGGCAACCGCCCGCGATTATATCGCGAAAGCCCGCACATTCGGAGCAGACGAGGCATTCTGTGATACGATTGGAATTGGAGTTACCCGGTTAAATGCACGCCTCCTCATCGCCGCTATGGGGCGCGATGCATACCCGGTTCCACCTGAAACACCGGAGGATGCCGTGGTCGCAGCGCTCTCCGGGCGGATTGTGGTCATGGGTGGGACAATCCCCGGGCACACCACCGATGCGGTTGCCGCCATACTCGCCGAATGCGCACATGCGGACCTCCTGATCAATGCCACAGCAACAGACGGGATCTATACTAAAGATCCGAAGAAGTATTCTGATGCTGTGAAACTGGACGAAATCTCGCCTGAATGGTTGGTCGGGCTTATCGCTGCTGAAAAGATGGGCGCTGGCGCGAACCTGCCGCTTGACCTGCTTGCAGCAAAGATCATCGAACGGTCCGGGATTCCCACAGTCGTGATCGACGGGAGCAACCCTTCAAACGTTCTTACCGCCCTACAGGGGGGGCAGATCGGGACGTATGTGAGAACAGTGACACCACCTACCTGATCTGAAAACAACAACAATCAACAACGATTGGGTGGCGTGAATCGTATCATTGCCCGCTTGCGGCAAACACCCTTACCTGAAGCACTTGACGCACGATATAATCAGATCGCCCGCACTGGTCATATCCATTGCAAGATTCATCCCCCGATCCAGACCGGGCACTTCTTGTGCGAAATCAGTATTTACGCCAACTGTGATGATGTCATTGACAAAATCCCTGTTTCTTACGATTAATTCGATCACTCGCCCGGAATCAAGCCCCTCGCAGACGTTGTACTCCTCAATCCCGATGATCAGGACAATCTTTCCCCCGTCCATCAGATCTCCTGCGATGCGTCTGGCATGATTGATCGCAGACTCTGCCGACGCTATATTCATGCCGGAATTTGAGTTATCAATGATCGTTCTACCTTCGACCTCTGAGACTTTCATTCTCCCGCTTACACCACAGAAATTTCCAAGAAACGACTTTATGCGATCAGGGTCAACGTTCATCGAGATTGCAGCAGCCACCGCAGCAAGAATCGCTGTTTTGTATGAGAAGATGTCATAATTCCTGACTGCAAACTCGATGCACCTGTCAGCAGCCGCGATCACGCCGCGATCCGGCTTGACACTCTTAAAATATATGTCGCCGCCATCACCGAATGTGAGCGTGTCTGCAACCAGGTCCGGAACAGGCACGGAAGCAACATCGCTTCCCAGAATCAGTGTTGATCCGGGTTTTGCCTGCTGTACCATCTGCATCTTTGCGCCGGACGCTCTGGTCGTGTCGTTTGCGATCAGGTAGTCACCTGCGAATGTAGTGACGATGCCGATGTCTGCAAGCCCTGTGCCGCCAAGCGAGATTTCAAAGATGAACACATCCGGATCGTGCGCGTCTCTGGCAGACTTCACAACCTCAATGATGCTTGCTGGCGTGATGCTGAACTTAGCGATCACTTGCGGGTTGCTGCCACCTGAGCCATCCCAGTACTCCACGCCCGCGCTTGAATGCGATACAACACTCCTGCCGGCACACGATGATATGATCTCTGCAAGCGTTCGCACGGTGCTTGTCTTCGCGGTCGTGCCGGTGACCTCGATCACATCATATCTCAGAAGGCGGCTCTGCATAATCTTACCGACGGCAGCATGATGCGTGATTACCGGCACCCCTGCCGCATGTGCACCAGCGAGTGTCGGGTATGCAGGGTCCAGATGCACGGGCGAGATAATCAGATCAAAACTGCTCGCATCAGGCGGCTCTGCCAGTACCGATATGCCGCGTGATTCAAGTCCCGCCCTCGCGCCTATGTCAAGCGTGTGATACGCATCAACAGCAGTGACTGTGTTTGTGCCTGCATTACCGGTGTTTACAATTATTTGTATGCCCGTCTCTGTACACTCTGCAAGACCCTGCGCGATCAGGCTGCCGCCATGCGTCAGATCAAGCACCGCGATATGCATGTTTCAGCGGGCGAGTGCTTCCTCTGCCCTGCTGTATGCAATCTCGGCTATGCGTGGATCTGCCCCAAGTGGCTCTGCATACCGAACCTCGACGCTTTTTCCGTCGATATCGACCACAGCTTTTTTGTCATCGCCCAGGTTCAGTTCCTCAGGGATGTCTTCGAGCGTGTGAACACCATGCGCAAGGAAGAGTGGGAGCGCGACAATTTTGTCGACACCAGTTCCCTTGAAACTCTCCAGACCATCTTTGAGGTCTGGCTTGTCCATGTTCAGAAACGCTATCTGCACAAGGACGTTGTTCTGCTCGGCGATCATTTTTGCCACATTCTCAACGAGTTCCTTGTTGTGGGGGCGCGTGCTCCCATGTCCAAGTAGTAGGATGCCTGTCTTTTCGTTCATACATTATCTCCATGTGTTATGTCGAATGTTTGAATGCAGTTCCCTATAATTAAACCCGTCGTATGTGTGACCGCAATGTTTTTAAAGGATAAGTGATGATTATTATAATGATAATGATCTTCTAAGGTTGATCGTCATTGTGTGTATTTATGGGCTGTGGGGTATGGGGTTATGTGGTGTGATGGTAATATAGCATTGGGGGTATACGTAATGGGAGAAATAGAAAAACTATGGGGTAACATCGATGATGCAATCATCGGTGCGATATGCCTTGTCTTCGGATGGGGTTCGGCGACGCTTGGGCACGAGTGGTTCCATTCGGCAATTGCGATTACACTTGGATATACGGTGTCACTTGGGGATATTACACTCACTACAGGTTCGATGTTTGTGCACGGGGAGATGACCTCGATCGACACACTGTTTATCGCTGCCGCGGGCAGTGTTGGGTTAATACTGGTTGGACTATCGCTGATATATTCATGCAACAGCAGGATGATGCACATGATCGGTATCGTCTTCCTGTGCAGGGCATGGATCGACGCCCTGCCGCTGTGTGATCTGGATGGCGCAATCTTTGCGCAGTCCGCATGCAACGTCCTGGGTACTGCAGGATATTTACTTGCATGGGCGTTTGTCCTCTCTGAAATCCTTGTTAGCGGCGGTGCGATAGCGCACACGCTTAAGAGCGGGGTTTATTGACCGAGGTATCAAAGCAAAACACTTATAACTAATGCACCCATGAGTATACTCTTATGAGGGGTGCAATTCTGGCGCTTGTCGTCCTGTCGATAGTTATCAGTGGTTGTGTTGATCAGGGTGCTCACGAACCGGTTCAACCGGACCCGGATCAAGGTCAACAGCAACCGGACTCTGAATTGGAATCGGAACCGGTTCAGGAAGCAAAACTCGCGACAGAACCGATCGATCTGTCCGGTGCCGCAACAGATACTATGGATTTTGCCAGACACTACTCGCTGCAACCGCTGAGTATCGATCTGAAGGTTCCGGAGTACGATTTGCCGCTGCAAACAGACCAGATCTCAAATTACGATTCGTTTTCAGAAAAAATCCAGCTCAGCAACAGTGCCACAAGTCTGCTTGAAGAGAACGGCTTTGTTGTGATCGAAAATCCGTTTTACCGGGCGGAAGAGGATATTATCCAGCCATACAAGACGCTCGCTGATGATGAGATACCGGTCTTCGTCACCACCGATTCGCTGTTGCACCTATATCACATCCAGTTCGACGAGACGCTGCGACAGATCGAGGAGCGGGAATTCTATGACCTGATATGGGAGATCAGCGAGGAATTACTGAATAATTCGATGGAATCTTACGAAAATTCGGACGGCGAGCTGAAAGAAGCATCAAAGAGGAACGCTGCATACTTTGCAGTCGGATTAAGCTTACTCAAACCATCTCCAGAGCAGGTCTGCCAGAGTGAGAACAAATGGGACTGCACAGACGCTTACTTTGAGAAAGAGGACCTGGCGCGCTACAGTTTTGAAGTCCCGTCATTTGTCGCTGATGACGTCGAAGATGAATTAAAATTAATCGAAGAGCATTCCGGGTTTGTGGAGTCACCCATTTTCATTTACAGTGAAGATTATTCACAGTACGTTCCGAGAGGGCACTACACGCGCTCGGAGAAGCTGAAAAACTATTTCAAGGCGTTTATGTGGTACGGCAGGATGAGTATGTTACTCAAGGGATCCAACACTATCCCGCCAGGGACGACTGACCCGTACTTGGAGGTTGGTCTGATCTCCGCGGAGGATGCAAGAATTCAGACGATGGCTGCATGCCTGATATCCTCTGAATTTGGCGGGAATCAGGAGCTAATGGGCAAGTGGGATCGAATTTACACGGTAACAGCTTTTTATGTGGGATTATCCGATGATCTCGGACCTTATGATTACATAGATGCGTTGAACCATGTCTTTGGAGAAACATTCGACCGGAGTGACTTAAACGAGGAGACTGTAGGCGAGGTGAAAGCGAAACTGGCAGAGCATCGGTCCCCTGCAATTTACGGCGGAACCGGAGCCTGCGTGATATCGCCGCCGTTTACCCCGGAGCAGGCAGACCAGTGCCTTCTAAACACAAAAGGATTCCGGATGATGGGGCAGCGGTTCATTCCTGACTCGTACATGTTCACAAACCTTGTCGGGATATACACCGACGTTTATCAGGGGGACGGGGAGCCGTTCACGCTCATAATCGACGGTGCCGGAAGACCGGTCAGGGGTTTTCCCCGAGGTCTTGATGTGATGGCGCTCCTTGGGTCGGATCGGTCGAGGGAGCTTCTGGACGGGCTGGACGATTCCAATTACAAGGAGTATGATCGCCAGTATGACGAATTGAAGGACGAATTCGACTCGTTTGATTATGCGGACTGGAACCGGAACCTTTACTGGTCATGGCTCTTTGCGTTAAAGCCCCTGCTCAATGATCACGGCGCGGGTTATCCGACGTTCATGCAGACCAGCGCGTGGCAGGATAAGGAACTGACCACTGCGCTTGCATCATGGGCAGAACTCAGGCATGACACGATCCTCTATGCCAAGCAGAGCTACACCGCGATGACTACCAGTATGCCTCCTGAAAAGAAACCCGTTGTCGGATACGTCGAGCCGGTTCCGGAGTTCTACAATCGGCTGCTTGCGCTGACCCGGATGACGAACAGCGGTCTTGGTGAGATGGGTGTTCTGGACGGATCAGCAAAGCGCAGGCTGGATAGTCTGGAAGAGATACTCGAGAGGCTTGTTGAGATCTCGTCAAAGGAACTGGAAAACGAGGAGCTAACAGCTGATGATTACGATTTTATCAAGAACTTTGGCGATAATCTGGATGGCGTCATCGCTGGTGTCGAGGATAAGGCAAAGAAGACGACGATTGTTGCCGATGTGCACACGGACGGCAATACAAAGCAGGTTCTTGAGGAAGGTGTCGGATATGTTGATCTGATTGTTGTCGCATACAAGCTCCCGGACGGAAGAATCCTCCTCGGAGCAGGTCCTGTTATGAGCTATTACGAGTTCAAGCAGCCGATGAGTGAGAGACTCACCGATGAGGCATGGCGGGAGATGCTTGCTGCAAGTCCACCGGAGAAGCCGGAATGGACATCGAATTTCGCGGGATGATTGATCGATTGCTGCTGGTAAATTACAGCAGTCCCTGCCGATTACTTGATGTCCGCCCATGGTGATGTGCCATAATGCAAAAGTTGACCGTGAGGCACGACCGGCTGCTTGTCATCTTCCTCTTACTCGGACTCGTGATACTTGCGTTTATAACGATCCCACTTCTGAACCTGACCGCCGGTCAAATCATCTCCAACCAGCCGGGCATGGCAGAAGCGATCAACGATTCCGCGGTCTGGAAAGCGATGCTCCTTACGATGTACACCGCACTTGCCGCAACCGCCATAGCATTCGTATTTGGCGTGCCCCTCGCATACTTCCTTGCACGACGTGACTTCCCGGGTAAAGGCATAATCGAGAGCATCGTGGATATCCCGATCATCGTTCCGCACACGGTGGCAGGCATCGCACTCCTCACGGTTTTCGGGCTGCATGGATTGCTCGGGCAGCCGTTGTCACAGGTCACCCAGTTCAGGGACGCAATGCCCGGAGTCGTGGTTGCGATGCTCTTCGTCTCGGTGCCGTTCCTGATCAACTCGGCGCGGGAGGGATTCCAGAGTGTGGATCCCCGCCTCGAAAACGTTGCCAGGTCGCTCGGAGCATCGGACTGGGGCGCATTCACGCTGGTCACAGTTCCGCTTGCCGCACGCCACATCCTTGTGGGATCAATCATGTGCTGGGCGCGGGCGATGAGCGAGTTTGGCGCAGTCATCGTGATCGCATACTACCCAATGATCACGCCGACCCTGATCTACGAGCGATATATCTCTTACGGGCTTTCCGCATCCTCCCCGATCGCCGTTCTAATGATTGTCGTTTGTCTGGGCATATTTATTGTATTGCGGGCAATCTCTTCAGGGTGGAGACGCTACGATCGTGGGTAAGGGTATATTCAGGCGAAGCATCTTACGTATCAACGAGCACCTGCACGACGTATCCGGCATCGGTTCGCTCGATTATCATGTCGTGAAATGTGACTGCCTTTACACCGACATCGAACCGGTGCTTGTCAAGGTTGATTGCCTCGCCAGTTGCATGTGCCCGGATATGATACTGATCACCACGCCGCTTAATTTGCTCCACACGAAACCTGCAAAACACAATCTCCTCCACTTCAAACAGGTACAACAGTTCCGAAAGAAAGTCGTAAAGTAGACCCTCGCAGTCATCGGCATCGAGATCGATGTCAAGCGTCGTTATCGGCTGCACGGTGTCGGTATCAATCATCGCGCCAAACATGGCAAGCGCAGCATACTCAAACGCCTCTTCGATCGTTTTTCCCGATGCACGGAACTCGACATCAGCAGGATGATCAAGATATTCAATATGCGTGTGGTTTTGTGGTTGCATCCGGTTCACCTCATTTATTTTTGTCCACTACACATTCTTAAGAGCTGCTTTGATCAGTTCGCCCACATCACCAACATCGACATGTTCTGACCGTAGCGCTCCGTGCACAGCCGCCTCCGCCGTAGCTCTCGCATATCCAAGTGAGATCATGCCCGCGACCGCAGAGCTTGCAATATCCGGCGGCTGCCATGTTTCTGCCGGTATTTCTGTTATTTTGTCCTTCAATTCGAGGATAAGGCGTTTTGCGGTCTTTGTCCCGATACCGGAGATGCTGCTTAGCACGCTCAGGTCTTCGCGGTATACCGCAGATTTGAATTCATCAAAAGATATCCCTGATAATATATTCAGAGCAACACCCGGTCCAATCCTTGATACGCTGAGCAGCAACCTGAAAAACACAAGCTCCCCGGTACTTGCAAACCCATACAGCAGAAGTGCATCCTCCCTTACATGGAGGTGGGTGTGCAGCCGCACCCGGTCCCCGATCTCGGGCAGCGTGACGTATGTGGACGCGGGGATATGTAACTCATAGCCGATGCCACCAACATCGAGTATTGCGCGGGCAGGGGTTTTTGTATTCAGGGTTCCGTTGATGTGTGCGATCATAAATCAAATCATCCCGCAACTCACGTGCCGATTACCTCCCCTTCCAAGGGGTTTTAATAAACCGCATGTAATGCAATATGATATTAGCCATCTGATTTCTTTAAGTCATCTTATGTTTCGTGGCTTTCGATCGTCAAAGTCATCTAATATCTTATCCAGATCCGACTTTGTGAATGAAAACGATCCTGTGAGCCCGATTGCACCCGGAAGCCCGCCAAACCTCGCTCTGATGAGCAGATCCCCGATCTCCTGGTCGATGACTCTCACAATTCCAAGTATCGATGTTGTCGGTCTTGGATTCACGTCTACCACGTACAACTGGTCGCCTGCCACGATATCAATCCCGACATAACCCCTGCACCCGAGCACACGCGCTGCATCAGCGGCTACACCCATGATCTCGTCCCACCGGGGCGTGTAATATGGCACGATCCCACCGTCATATCCGATCTCTGCTCCAGCCTCAATGATCTGCTTATTCACGGTGAGCGGTAGCGTCGTTTCGCCAACGATCAGACTTGCACTCAGATGCTCCCCTTCCACAAACTCGGTCACGACGAAACTATTTCCAGAGTCCACCTTCTCAGGCACGACTGATATCCCGTCAGAAGCACAGCCCCACCTTGGTTTGACTACATATCGCTCTGCATTGTCCGCAGTTCCCGGGACCGCGATCCCGTTATCTGATAGGATCTCTGAGCATACGAGTTTGTCGGCGCATTTTTGGACCGATCCACTCGGACAGCCAAGATTGACAGTGTTCTCCTCCACAATCCGGGTCAGCCCTGCAAGAAGCTCATCAGGCGCGATCACGATGCCGGCATCACATGTCCGTGCGATTTCTTCGATCGATTGCTCGAAATCAGTGCATTCGACCGCATCTCCCCGGATCCCGGTAACCGGATGCGCGGCAGGATATTGTACCCGGTGCCCGGACGCATCGAAGCTGTTTGCAAGCGATGCAAGCATGGCGCACCCTTCGCCGATGATCTCAGGGTCACCGGTTGCGACCGCGTACTCTCCAACCATAATTTTCATGGGGTTATAGGCTCCGGATTATGTTGATTTGATTTGAGAGCATCTGAAAGTTTATCACATTTAAGTGCATTGCAGAGTTTGCAAAGCCGCCACATCCACCCCTGCGATCTGACTCATCAAGATTAATCAAGCGCCGATTTCAGGATACTCACTTCTATCTCTCGGAAATATCCAATCAACGCATCTGTACAATCCCTGCCACGTTTCAGGCGTAGATTAACGGATCCTCAATTTAATTTCACGCCGGTGATGCTCGATATATCGTTTTCCTGCATCGCAACACCTATAGTGCGTGCTGCCGCATGGATCATCGGTTTACGCAGGGAAACAACAATAAACTGTGCACGTTCTGAAGATTTCTTGATTCTGGCTGCGATCCGTTCGGCATTTGCACCATCAAGGAACATATCGACCTCGTCGAATGCATAGAACGGAGCCGGGTGGTGCTGCTGGATCGCAAAGATGAACGCCAGCGCAGTCAGGCTCTTCTCGCCTCCGGACATCGCCTCCATCCGCTGAAGCGTCTTATCAGCAGGCTTTGCCCGGATCGTCATGCCGCCTGCAAACGGATCATCCGGATTTTCAAGGATTAATTCGCCATAGCCATCAGCCAACTCCGTAAAAATGGATTTGAAGTGATTGTTGATGTCATCAAAGGAATCATAGAACGTCTCTCTCTTCAACTGCTCATATTTCTTGATCCGGTCAATGATTGCTTCCCGTTCGGTAGAAAGCGTCTCTTGACGCAGCTTGAGTGCGGATGCTCTTAATTCCACGGTTTCATACTCTTCAAGCGCGCGCATGTTGACAGGTTCAAGTTTTTCGATCGCCACATCGATCGACTGGATACGGGTGCGCACTTCCTCCTCAGATGGTACCTCGCCAGTTTCGTCGATTTCATGTTCCTTGATTTCATCACGGAGAATGGTTATCTGCTCATTTAATGCATCCCTGGTTGCGATCAGTGCCTGCGTGTCCCAGCGCACCTGATTGAGGCGTTTTTGCACGTCGCTCAGTGATGCGAGTGCACCATCCCGATTCTTCTGCATGGCTGCGCGCTTTTCCTGCAAGGATGAGAGTTCCTGGTTGAGTTCCTGCGCTCTGGCGGTCTTTTCGTCGAGCTGTGTCTCGAAGGCTGCGATATTCTCCTTGTGCTGAACAATTTTTGATTGATGCTCGTTTTTCCGAGTTTCAAGTTCTTTTATGTGGTTGCTATCATTTTCAAGCTTTGTCTTTGCATTATCAGACTCGAGTAGTATTGATTTTATAGTTGCATCGATATCGCGTACTCTTTCATTTAATCTATTGATTTCCGAGGTTATCTTGTTGGATTGCTCATTGAGAGCCGGAATCTCAGAACCTTTTAACTCGCTTTCCAGTTGTGCGATTGATTCCATGAGCTTGCGTATCTGTTCTGTTTCGGATGCAACCGTTGATTCATTATCTTCTGCCTGTTTTCGGATGATTTCACGTTCTTTCTTGATATCTTCGAGCGCATGTTGCTTTTCCTGGATAGTAGTGCTGAGGCGATCTGTTCTTCCTGCAACTTCCTCTATTTGTAGTTGTTTCTTGGTAATCTGCTTTTCATGGGTATCAATCTCGGAATTTATCGACGAAATGTGGCGATCGTGTGAATCGATCCGGTCGATAAGGGTTTTCTTGCGCGAGTCATATTCGGTGATCTGTTCTGCGAGTTTTACCAGTTTTTCCTGCTCAATTGCTGCAAAGTGTGCCCCGTGATCCGATCTTGATCCACCAGTCATGGCGCCGGCTTTTGTGACCAGTTCGCCATCGAGCGTGACAAGGTTGTGACCTCCAATCAGTTTCCTCGCTGTATCAAGAGTATCGACCACCACCATATCACGAAACACATATCTGAATGCCATTTCAAGCTTCGGGTCAAAATCGACCAGATTTATTGCATAATCGACTATCCCGTCAATGTTTGGCAGGCTGTTGTATGTGAAATTGGCTCTGAGTTTGTTAAGTGGCAAAAACGTTGCTCTTCCCGCTGATTTTTGCTTAAGCAGGCGGATCGCATGGGCGGCGACATCATCACTATCCACCACGATGTTCTGCATGCGCGCTCCGGCAGCAACTTCAAGCGGCGTGGCGTATTGCTGCTCGACCCTGCCCAGCGCAGCAATCGTGCCGTATATCCCGGGTAGTTCTCGCATATCCTTCGCCTTTAAAATCGTTTTTACGGCGTGCGGATAACGTAAATCCTCTGATGCCTTGACACGTGCCTCTGCTCGGGCATATTCCTGATATATATCCTGCAGATGCTTCTCAACCCGGGTGAGTTCAGGTTTCAGCTTTAATCCGCTCGCTTCAAGGTCGGTTCGGTCGCCGACGAGGGTCTGTATACTGCGCTCTGCTTCTTCGAGCTCTTCTTTTAGATTTTGTATGTCAGCATCCACTGATTTGATGCTGCGCTCGGCTTCCTTGATATCTGATCTGATCTCTTGCTCTTCGGTACTTTTACGCCTGATTGCATCCAGTAATCGGTCCTGTTCACGCAGATGCTCATTTTTGGTGGATTTTGCAACTTCAGCATCCTTCCGCACACTGTCCAGCTGATCCCGCTTCTCTGTATACTTTGCATCCACTTCACTGATTTTACTATGGATTAACAGCAATTCAGACTCGTTTGCTTCTATCTCGGCTAAAATGCTACTCTTTCGCAGATGTTCGTCGTCAACCCGCTTCTCACACTCCGCGGTGCGCGTCTTTGTTTCATCGATCTCGATGAACAACCGCTGCCGTTCCTTGCTGATGTCGTGAATATCGTGATCAAGTAGTTCGATTGAGTCCATAAGCCGGGAAATATCGCCCTTAATGTCTTCAATCTCCTTCTTGATCTGGATGTACTCATGCTCGCCCTTATTCATGATCTGTTCACTTAAATCAACGAGGATGCGGTCTGTTTCATCGAGTTTAGCTTTCTTTTCGATTTCACAAGACGATAACTCTTTGTCACGACTCTGTTTGATGTGGATCTCCTCTGATATCGTCTCCTGTTCGTGTGTTGCATTTTTGAGCTTTACCAGAACCGTAAACGCCTCATAACGTGTACGTTCGTCCTTTAGAGACTGGTATTTCATTGCCTGGTCGCGCTCACGCTTCAATTTCCTGCGCTGCTGTGCAACCTCTGACAAGATAATGTCTGCACGTTCGATCTGCTCTCGCACAACCTCCAGCTCGCCGTGTGCCCGTTCCTTCTTTTCATCAAATTCTGATACACCTGCGATCTCATCAATGAGTTTCCTGCGTTCAAACGGAGTCATTTCAGTGATTCGCGTCACGTCGCCCTGCATGATAACATTACACCCTTCCGGTCGTACCCCGACCTTAGCAAGGTTCGTATGTATCTCAGAAAGCGTGCATGCCCTGCCATTGAAGTAATAATAGCTGTAATATCCGCTCTTCGTCCTCCGGATCTTGCGCATGATCTCAACAGTATCATCGTCGAGAGGGAACTCCCGGTTGCTGTTATCGAATTTGATCGTGACCTGCGCGGAATCGGTCTCTTTGCATTTACCACCACTCCCATTCCCATTAAATATCAGATCTGTCAGTTTTTCGGCGCGCATAGTTCTGGAACCTGATAAACCGAGCGCAAAAATGATACCATCTACTATATTGGATTTTCCACTACCATTTGGACCGGATACCGCAGTAAAGTCGTTGAAAAGCGGTATTTTCACTTTCTTCCCGAAGGATTTGAAGTTGTCAAACTCTATTTCCTTGATATACACATAAACCTCCACTCGACTATTGAATAGTCCTGCGGTGTATTATGTGTTGCGCGCCTACTCAACGACGATGACCTCGCTCTGTCGGTTATAACTGGAATGCGCGCCTGGAGTACTTTCCGCTATTATGTACTCTGTAGACTGATTTATTTCACGTTCCTTGTGTTTGGGGGCGTTTCCCTGCTGAAGTTCCTTGAGGATCGTCTTCTGATATAGTAACTCGTTTAATAACGCATGTACATCAGTCTTCAACTCTCGCACCTGCGCCTCAAGCGCGGTGATACGGTCACTGGATTCCGGTACTGGCGGGGATTGCGTCATCTCTGCAATCACCTGATCGCGTTCCATCAACTTCTGTTCGAGCCGTTCTATGAGGATGTCTCTTTGTTTATTCATCCATACCCCTTCTACATTTTTATCCTGCTGTAATCCATTTAGCCGTATGTTTCGTATGAACATATATAAATGTTGCTGAAATACACCACAACTCTTAAGAATATCCTATCACAAGATATTTAGACACCGGAGATGTTGCAATAGAGGCTACCAAAATCCTGCTTGATGAAAACGAACTGCCAAAGCGATGGTACAACATCCAGGCGGACCTTCCGACACCGCTTGATCCGATGCTAAACCCGCAGACAAAAGAACCGATAACGCCAGATGACCTCTCTGCGATCTTCCCGATGTCGCTGATCGAGCAAGAGATGAGCACTGACCGCTGGATCAAGATCCCCGAAGAGGTCCGTGACATCTACAGGCTCTGGCGACCAAGTCCGCTCTACCGTGCACGGAGGCTTGAACGGGCACTCAAAACCCCTGCAAAAATATACTACAAGTGGGAGGGTGTAAGCCCGCCCGGAAGCCACAAACCAAATACCGCGGTTCCACAGGCATACTACAATGCAAAGGCGGGAATGGCGAGGATATCTACCGAAACGGGCGCCGGGCAATGGGGATCTGCACTTTCATTTGCCACACGCCTCTTTGATATGGAATGCACGGTTTATATGGTCAAAGTCAGTTATGATCAGAAGCCGTATCGCAGAATAATGATGGAGACCTGGGGTGCCGAGGTATTCCCAAGTCCGACTAACCGGACCAATGCGGGTAGAATGATTCTTGAAAAGAACCCGGGTACGACCGGAAGCCTTGGTATGGCGATTTCCGAGGCGGTTGAGGATGCGGCAACACATGACGATACGAATTATTCTCTTGGATCGGTTCTGAACCATGTTATGCTGCACCAGACCGTGATCGGACTTGAAACCAAGAAACAGTTTGAATCCGTTGAGGAATATCCGGACATCATGTTCGGGTGCGTCGGCGGCGGAAGCAACTTCGCAGGAGCCACGTTCCCGTTCATTGCTGACACCTTAAACGGCAAGGAGGACGGTGCCAGAATCGTTTCATGCGAGCCTGTGTCATGCCCGACGCTCACAAAGGGCGTATATGCTTATGATTTCGGAGATACGGCGGAACTGACTCCGCTACTGAAGATGCATACGCTCGGACACGATTTCGTGCCGGCAGGGATCCATGCAGGCGGGCTCAGGTATCATGGCGAGTCTCCGCTGATCTCAAAACTTACGCATGAAGGCTACATGGAAGCGGTCGCATACCGCCAGACCGACGTCTTTGAGTCTGCAATGCTCTTTGCAAGAACCGAAGGGTTCATACTCGCACCTGAGACCTCACACTGCCTCCATGCAGTGGTTGAAGAGGCGCTGCGGTGCAAACAGGCTGGCGAGGCGAAAACACTCTTCTTCTGCGGAAGCGGTCACGGAGACTTCGATCTTGCAGCTTATGACGATTATCTCACAGGAAAAATGGTGAATCCGGAAGATCCTGACGAGGCTATTCGTCAGTCGATCTCAAGATTGCCAAAAATATGATGTGTGATGGAAGTAATATACAGATAAGATATAGAGGTGTAAATAATGGGAAAGACAGGAAGTATTGAATGGGTGAAGATTAAGGGACGGAAAGGACAAGTTCGACTGGTAGAGCACAGCAAGGTAAAATACAAGCGACCAGGACCTGCTCAGCGCTACTTATCATCTGGTGCAAGGCGAAGGCGGATAAAACGATCCGATAAAACCGTTGCTAGATAGATGCTGCGCTCTGGTGTATGCACATACGAATAATCCTGAATGAACCCCTGTACGCGGGCAACGTCGGTTCGGTTGCCCGCGTCCTTAAAAATTTTGGATATCACGACCTTGCACTGGTTAATCCATGTTCTATTGACAATGAAGCGTGGATGATGGCTCAGCACGCTTATGATTTGCTGGAGGGTGCAAAGGTCTTTGAGACACTCACCGAGGCAACCGCAGGTTCCAATCTCATCATCGGAACGACCGGAATGCGTGGGGAGACCACGGGACGGCATATCAGGATGCCTGCATATACGCCGGAGCGGATCCGTGCGAAGTTATGCGGCACAACAGGCGAGGCTTCTGTCGTTTCCATTGTATTTGGGCGAGAGGATCACGGGCTCACGAATGAAGAACTCATGGTGTGCGACATGCTGATGAGTATCCCTACATCCGAGCAATATCCGATCATGAATCTCTCGCACGCTGTCGCAGTTGTGGTGTATGAGCTATCAGACCTTGGGATCGGGGACATTCTACTTGCGGACCGGTATGACCTTGACCTGCTATATGACCACCTTGAGAGTGTGCTCTCTGATCTTGAGTATCCCGCACACAAGAAGCACAAGACGACGCTGATGTTACGGCGGATATTCGGGCGGGCTGAACTGACTGCACGAGAGGTGTACACACTGCGCGGGATTCTCAGGCTGGTTGATTACCGCTTGCAGGGATGATAGTGGGTAGTGTTTCGACAAACCAATTTTCGGACTTTCCAGCAACAGGACAGGTACCCCCAACTGTAGAATATATGTAGATCATTCATCACCGGAAACGGCATCGTACAGTCTCGCAGTCTCCCGATTACTCATCAAAATATATCATCGGCACGCCATGGCACCGAACGGCATGGACAAGATCCCGGGTGAGTAGCACATCGATAATCTTCTCTGCAACCGTCTCGCTGATCTGAAATCGCGTTTCCTGCATCCGAATGATATCCTTCCGTTTAATGATTTTTTTGCATTTTATATATTTCTTGTCATACTCACATTTGTTGTATTTCTCGCACCGCCGCACCCGCTCATACCGCTCCATGAAACTCGCAAGCCCGTACCAGCTATGTATATTGTACATCCCCTTGATCCCGTAGAGGTTCGCCACCGTCCGTTTTGTCATGGTAGAGTATTAAAGACCTGTAAATACTTATAATAATCGATATTAACGCATAAGAACTGCGCAGAGCCTCAGCAGATATAGCACTATAGATACCTGATCTCTTCATGTAGTTGCTGTTAGTCATCCTGCCACCGTCAGCGAATGGGACTTTTTAATTTATTCTGGGTGTTGAACAACATGATGCCAATCCTGCAAACAGTGATATGATAGGACTTCCGGAATCCGTGGAATCCGTGGCAAATAAAACTTTTAGCCACAAATTAACACGGATTTCGCAGATTAATGGTGTAAATGACTTTTTAGGTCAATATTGCTCAACTCTATCAGTTGTGCTTACATAAGACAACCCCCGGGTAACCAAAAAATAGTAAAATGTTTCCAACGAATAGATCAAACACAATGCAAGGGAGCGTGTTTAATATATTCAGCAGCCGCCGGAAGAATGGGAAATTATATTAGCCAAAGCTTATACCCCATCTTCCAAACCTCTGGCACTGCATCCTCCATATTTTCCTGCGGGTAACCCTTAGACTGATAATACCCCTCATATCCCGGTGATTGCATCCCGCTTGAAGTCAAAGACCGTAACGGTGTTCTCTCGATCTCCTTCATGGATATCAAGACGTGATCCATCATTAACGACCCCGACAACCTCTGCCACAAGCCCCGCGTCCTCAAAGAGCCTGATGCACTCAGGTGAATCCTGTGTGGTCACCACATAACCGGTCGCCGGATATATCTTGAGCCAGTGGAGAAAATCGAGACCGTCGGGGCGTGGTATCGCAGTTAGATCGATGCTTGCGCCCTTGCCGCTTGTTTCAAGGAGCATTCCGATAGTTCCGATCGTTCCCGGGTTGCTAAGGTCCTTTCCGGCAGTCACCAGACCCGCCTCAGCAAGCGTCTGCATGACCATGAACTTCTCACGGACGCTTGCAGGCGTCTTCATCGTCGTACTGTCCCATGAATAGATCGAGTTCTTCCCGACCCTGCCGTCAAGGTCGTATGCAAGAACGATACAGTCCCCTGCCCGCGCCGTATCGCTCCGGATCACCGCATCCCGCTTCGCGATGCCAAGGATGGCAACCGAGATCGAGGTGCATGGCATGTCCGGGTGCACATGCCCGCCAACCATCGGGACACCGAACTTCGCAACACCGTCCCGGATTCCGCGTATCATCTCTGAGAATACCTGATCGTCACCGGTCGAGAGGATATTGACCATCGCTATCGGGCGCCCGCCCATTGCGGAGATGTCGTTCACGTTCACAAGGACTGCGCCGTAACCTGCCCACCACGGATCGCCAAGCATCTTGCTCCATATACCGTCTGCAGCAAACAGGATCACATCATCGCCGCCGATGTCGATGATCGCCGCGTCGTCGCCAATATCGGCGATGCAGTCCGTATATTCGGATCGTACGGTCTTCAGGATCTCGGCTATATCGGCGATCGTCTTCTTCCGTGTCACACCCTCAAAATTCCTGAGCTCTGACGCGATGGTCTCGAGGTTCATGCCGGTGTCCATGTGATCTGGACGTGCGTGGATCATAATAAAGGTGTCCCGGATGATTCGCTTGGCAGGTCGTTTAGTGGAAGATCCGGGGGGACGTTGCATAGTGGGACCTGGACGCCAATTCCTGAGCCGGATTATGACTGTGCTGGCGACATGCGTACAGCAGAGTCGCGAGAGCAGTCTCAGGATGATGGGGTGACGCTGAGCGGCTAAACACGTACGATTTCTGCATCGATGGGGGGGGGCTATCGTCAATGACCACAGAAACAGCCATGTAGATTTGTAACAAACTTTTTATAAGATGTCGATAGAGTGTTCCATGGTGATTATGGATGAAGCCGGATAGCGAAAGACAGACAAAACACATTGCCTGCCACATCAACGACCTGACATTATCAGATTGGGAGGGGGTGCGCAGGTCAGAGAGTCCCGACCCAGATCAACCGACCAAATGGTCACAATGGATTCGTGAGAAAGTTGACATGGCGCTTAATGTGGACGTGCTGCAACCGATTGCAGTGGATACATCGAG
>CBDUQO010000006.1:0-25838 GCA_965369365.1 uncultured Methanosarcinales archaeon | reverse complement strand
AATAGGCAACCTCTTTATAAGCGTTGGTCACTGCAACTCAAGATACCAGAGAGCCCGATTTTTTGGATGGTGCCTCGGTTACCATTTAATTTGGTGGATACGAAAAAGTCTCCTGATGCCAGCGCAAGTCTTATGCACATATCAGACACAAATGCTACATACTGATGAAATCGATCATCCACGCACTGCTGGTGTGGTTAGTGCTTGTAACTCTGGCGGTATCTGCCATAGTAGATGACATGGCATACACGGATTATGCCACGCCGGGCACGATTCCACCTATCGAGATCTGGCAGGGATCGATCGCAACATCCCGCGTATCAATCACGAACCATGGAAACCTCTGCTATGACGCCAGTCTCAAATTCACAGATCCTCAAGACCTGCCGCCCGGAATCACGATATCACCGGTTGAATCGCAGATTCTTGACGTTGGCAAGACCACATGGTACCAGATAACGATTCATGCGAGCGAGAATGCATCTGTAGGAACGTACTCAATACGGATTGCTGACAACATCGCAGACGATCCCTATACCTGGCAGTCTGTTGAATTATCCATCATACCGCCGCCATTACCACCCACCCCAGCACCTACCGCGCGAGTTACACCGATCGCACGATCGATTCCAACCAGACCAACCGGGGACGGGATGACTGAAGCTGGCGGGATGGATGTTTCGATTATGGTCCGGGTGATCTTGATCACTTTCGTGGCGACAGGGATTGCCGTTGCTCTATGGCGCAGGAGATGACCAAGTCCGGATGATTCGAGACGGTTCGAACGATCGAAATCGCCCATCACCATAGGTGTGGGGTTATGTGTGAGATTATGTGTGAGATTATGTGTGAGATATATCTGTCATCGCAGGTAAGAGTACAGAATGGTGCCATCTATGGACATGCACGGCTGGACCGAAAACATCGCCGCAATCGATCTTGATCGCGGAACAATCAGGCGCACCAATCTCCCCGGAGACCTCGCAAGAGACTTTCTTGGCGGAAGAGGGCTTGGCGCGGCGATCCTGTGTAGCATGGTAGACTCAAATTCGGACCCCGCCAGAGACAATCTCTCTGCCCCGCTTATACTCACCGTAGGTCCGCTCACAGGCATTGCGCCGATGTCCGGGCGCCATGCCTTCGTGACAAAGTCGCCACTCACTGGCACGATCGTTGATTCAAGCGGCGGGGGCTTTTTCGGAAGCGAATTAAAACACGCCGGACTTGACGCACTAATCATCGAAGGGGAGTCGGATACACCAGTGTACATCCGAATCGACGATAATGACATAAGCATCAACGATGCGTCCAGCCTGTGGGGGCGAAACGTACATGAGACAACAGACCGGTTGATAAATGAACATGGTGGGCGGGTAGCATGTATCGGGCGTGCCGGGGAGAAATGCGTCAGGTTCGCAAACATCATGAACGACCACATTCACGCATCAGGAAGGGGTGGCATTGGTGCTGTAATGGGGCAAAAGAGGCTAAAGGCGATCGTTCTTCGCGGGACGCGCAAACCTGGTGTCGCTGATAAGGAACGGTTCATGGAGGTTAAAGAAGAGATTATGCGGCTGCTGCGCGCAAGCCCAGCGCTAAAAAGCCTCTCGACATACGGAACTCCATCGCTCGTGAACCTGATCAACCACTTCAAGCTGATGCCTGTTAAAAACTTCCGGAATACGCAATCCGTTGATGTCGAGTCGATATCTGCCGAATACATCCGGGAAAAGTACCGTAATGGAATGAAGAGGCATTCCTGTCACAAATGCTCTGTTGCATGTAAACGCAGTACGCGGGAAGGGATCGAGATTCCGGAATATGAAACGATCGCGATGTTCGGACCTGACTGCGATAACACCGATTTTGATAAAATCGTGGACGCAAACCGGATATGTAACGACTATGGTATGGATACGATCTCATGCGGATCAACCGTCGCCTGTCATCAGGAGATATGTGAAGAGGCGCGCGAAACGACCGGGATAACCGAATTGACGGGGCTGGTCTCCATGATCGGGGAGCGGGAAGGGATCGGAGATGAACTGAGCAAGGGATCTAAGGCGTATTCAGAGACAAAGAACGCAGTGAATGCAAGCATACACGTCAAAGGTCTTGAACTGCCTGGCTATGACCCGCGGGGTGCGCTCGGGCAAGCGCTTGCTTACGCGACGTCAAACCGCGGCGGATGCCATACGCGTGCGTACATGATTGCGCCTGAGATCATCGGCAAACCAAAGCTGATCGATCGCCGCACTCTCGTCGGTAAGCCGGGGTTAGTCTCTATCTTCCAAAATCTCTCGGCTGCGATGGATTCGCTTGTGATGTGCCGCTTCTCATCCTTTGCCCTCTCAGCCGAGGAGTATTCGGACATGCTGAGCGCTGTAACCGGAATTCCGTATACTTCAGAGGATCTGCTGCGCACAGGCGAGCGGATATGGAATCTTGAACGCATGTTTAATCTGCGTGCAGGTTTCACACGAGCAGATGATACGCTACCGGACAGGTTCTTTGGCGATGGTGGCATCGATCATGGCGAATTTGATCGTGCACTGGGTGAATACTACCAGTTCAGGGGCTGGGGGCTGGATGGTGTGCCTGCTAGCTGGAAACTGGAGGAACTCGGGATTGCAAACCGGTTTGGAGATCGCTTTTGGTGATTTTGTTTTTAGTATCACGACTCTCATACAAGCTCCCCCAACTTTGACCGGAAACCACTTGCCCCGGGAAAACCCCTCTGCACACACGAAGGTCACAGCAAGCGAAACTATGAACACAGGCATTCGGAAAAACACAACATCAAAACGCTCGCAAAACTTACGCCCGCTTGCTCACACCCAAAATCCACCCACCAAGTCACTTCTGCGGGACATGCACCGACGCCATGACCGCGTCCTTTATCCGCTCAATCGCGAGAACCACCTCGCCACCAGTATCAAACGGCGCATGTCCAGCCATGTCCGCCTGTATCAAGGCATCGCTATATGGAATCTCCCCGAGCACATCAATCCCGAGCCGATCCAGATGCGCGCGGATCGCATCACGGTTGCGATCGCTCGCTTTGTTGATCACAGCACACAATCTCTCGATTCCGATCTCTTTGCTTAATTTTTGGATCCGCGTCGCTGTCTCGATTGATCTTGCCCCGGGTTCTACCACCACAATCATTAAATCGACCCCACGGGCAGTTCCACGTCCGAGATGCTCAATACCAGCCTCCATATCAAGGATCACTACGTTTTGCTCTCGTAACAGGACGTGGCGTATCAACGCACGCAGAAGCGAGGATGCGGGGCACATACAGCCGGATCCGCCCCTATCGACGGTACCCATCGTGATCATGGAGATACCTTGCTCGGTTGCGCCGAACCGCTCGACAATGTCGTCCACCTTCGGATTCAGTTTGAAGATGCCGCCCATGCCGGTGCCTGCCCGCTCTTCGATTAGTTTTCTGTGTTCTGTGAGCGGAGCGGGCGGGTTTTTGATGCCGATTGCTGACGCCAGATTCATATCAGGATCGGCATCGATTGCAAGAACCGAAAAGCCGTCTTTTGCAAATATTCTGGCAAGCGTGCCTGCAAGCGTGGTCTTTCCAACGCCGCCTTTGCCGGTGATTGCGATCTTCATGGGGGTTTTTAGGTTGATATCCAAGACTTAGGTATATTTACTCATACACCCACGTTTCTTCTGCTCGCGTGTATTTGATCAGCTCTCCGCCTGTGAAATGTATCGCAATCTCACGTTCTGACGATTCAAGCGAATCTGCGGTGTGGATGATGTTCCTGCCAACATCCAGACCGAAATCACCCCGGATAGTACCAACCGAAGCGTCCGCCGGGTTGGTTGCGCCGCTCATCGTGCGCATCGCCGCGACTGCGTTCGCTCCTTCCACGACCATGCAGACGACCGGGGATGAGGTGATAAAATCGATCAAGAATTTAAAAAAGTCCTTTTCAACGTGTTCTGCATAATGCCTGCGCGCAACATCATCAGCGATCATGCGCATCTGCATTGCAACGATCCTGAGACCTTTTTGCTCGATTCTGGATACAATCTCGCCGATCAACCCGCGCTGAACTCCATCCGGCTTGATCATTACGTATGTCTGTTCCATTTAATCGCTCCCAACATATCTTTAATGCGAACCAAACACGGCTGTCTTTTTCACTTGCTCGCCCACTCAGTCTTCCTCGGGACTCTTTTGAGCTTGAAGTTGTTCTGGCACTTGGATTTGCAGAAATAATAGACTGTGCCGTCCCTTTTAATAAACATCTTACCGGTGCCGGGTTCTACGGCGCCTCCGCAGAACGAACAGGTCATTTGCTCCAATCTCTTCACCTACCAGTTGTCAATTTTTTCGCTTCTCTCGACGTTTCAACCAGTATCAGAACATCCCCGACCTGTACAGGACCTATGCAGTTCCGGGCGATGACTCTGCCCTTGTCCCGTCCGTCAAGCACCCTGCAATTGATCTGGGTCGCCTCGCCGTGCATGCCTGTCGTTCCAACGACCTCTACCACTTCGGCAGGATATCCCCCATCACCCATATCTTCTGCCACGACATCACCTCAACGATGCAATCTTCTCTGCAAGTTCTTCGATCAGACTCTTGCCCTTTCCTGCATTGATGATTGCAACAGCGGCGCAGCCGACCCCAAAACCACATGCAGCCCCGAGTTCATCCTGGTTTTTTACGTACACATAAGGAATCTTCTTCTCGTCGCAAAGCATAGGCAGGTGCGCCACGATTTCCGGCGGGTTAACATCCTCACCAATCAATACTATCTGGGCTACCCCACGTTCAACTGATTTTGTTGCTTCATTCGTTCCTTTCTTGATCTTTCCCGTATCTCTTGCGAGTTCCAGCGCTTCCAGCGCTTTTTCACGCAGATCGTCAGGAACCTCGTATGTAACATACATTTGTGCCATTTTATATCTCCTTCTGGATTAAATCCGTCATTGGTGTCTAACTCGAATCTTCGGTACATAAAATAGCAGCAGAGAGGGTATATATATGTTGCTATGTACATTGCTACAAGCTCATGGATTTCTGATATTTTGGGATTGTGATTCAACCTGATGATGGTCAGCTCTTGCCAACACCAGTTACACGGATTATGCCAATCACGTCGGCGATACGATCGGTATCCGGGGCTGCTGGCACGGTAGCAGTGGCAGATGCCAAGAAACGTTAAGTGGAATGTCGCTTAAGTGGTGTATGGAATTAATAATAGAGGATTGATCAGGCGTGCCCGGATCACCGGATCAGCCTTTGTGAATAGAATGAATCCGTCAGATATATCAAACACACTAAAAGACGCAAGTCTTGACATACTCCCGTGCATCCAGTGCGGCACCTGCAGCGGAAGCTGCCCATCAGGCAGATACACGAGTCTGAACACGAGAAGGATCATCAGAGGGGCGCGTGTCGGCAGGGACGTTCTGCATGACAAAGACCCGGGGCATGTACCACCTGCTACACGTGTCAGGAACGCTGCCCACGGGATATCCGGATTGCTGATGCGATTCTTGCGATCCGGACGATCGCCGTGCGTGAAGGACTCATGCTAAATGAGCATATAAAAGTCAGCCAGCTGGTGCTGCAGTATGGTCACGCCGTGCCGATCAACGATGCGGCAAAGGAAAAACGCAAGAAACTCGGGATGAACCCCGTTCCCGAGACTGTTTGCATGTACCCCGAAGCACTTCGGGACGTGCGGACGCTTCTTGAGTTGTGTGGATTTGATAAACTCTGCGCCAGCCAAACGCCTGTCTAAATCACAATTTTTGGGTCCGGGGATCATTCGCACGACTCGACAAAACAGGTCACATCAAAACACGGCGGCGCATGCATATAACTCCCGAGCGTGGCATACTCGATCATCCCATCCATCCCGTCCATGATGCCCTTGCCACGGTTCATGCGGTACGCGAATCTGGCGTCATGGGCGCACCGGGTCACCGAATAATGAAACTCATGCCCGCGAATCCTGCCAGCACGCACGACCGGGTTATCAGATACGCTTGCATCGGTATATCCAAGTGCCTGCAATCGGCTGGTCATCTCAGTTTCTCCCGGAAGCACGCCTGCCATCGGATAGGATACACCCCCCAGATCAACCAGCGACTCGCAGAGATAAATCATGCCGCCACACTCGCCATAGATTGGCATTCCACTTGCCGCCGCATCCCTTATCTGCTTTTTGATCTTGCTCTGCGATGAGAGTTCTTTCGCGTACAATTCAGGATATCCGCCCCCGAAATATAATCCATCCACATCAGGAAGGTCGTCTGTAAGCGGACTAAAGAATACGATATCTGCGTGGCGTTTCAGTGAACCGATCAAATCAGCATAATAGAAGCAGAAAGCAGGATCTCGGGCGATTCCAATCGTGACATCATGTTTCGCAGGCTTCTTGTCAACCACCACTTCCCTTTCCGGCGTCTGGTCTGCAATATCCCTGATCGCAGGAAGATCCATACAATTCTCTGCAAGCTCTCGTAGCTGTGGCACATAATCCATGCGATAACCCTCGTGAGCCATATACAGTCCAAGATGTCTCGATGGAAGTTCTATATTCGATGATTTTGGTATCTCCCCAAGCACAGGGACTGACAGTTCCTGCCTGATCGCCGTTCTAATCATTTCACCGTGTCTCGGGCTTCCTACCTGGTTCAGGATCACGCCTGCGACATTGATCCGCGGATCAAAATCACAGTAGCCTTTAATGAGTGCGGCAGCGCTTCTAGACATGCCCTTGACATCGACAACAAGGATCACCGGGACATCGAGCACCCGTGCGACATGCGCGGCGGACGCAATATCGGTGTCGCCCATTCCATCATATAACCCCATCGCGCCCTCGATCACGCAGATGTCTGCGCCGGCGGACGATGACGCAAACGTCTTCCGGACACTATCCTCACCCATCATGAACATGTCCAGATTTCTAGACGGGCGCCCACATATTGCGGTGTGGTGGCTCGGATCAATGTAATCCGGTCCGATCTTAAATGGCGCAACCGTGCATCTCTGTGTAAACGCCGCCAATAGCGCCATTGTAACGGTTGTTTTGCCAACGCCACTGTGTGTTCCTGCAATCAGTATGGCTGACATGTTTGATGATTATTGTCGGGCGGCGAGTTGCATATATGTTTTGATGAGCACATCTTTAACAATATCGCGGTATTCCGCACCACCCACGCGGTAGCGCGATAGCTTGCTTAATAGAAAGCCTTATATATCCTACAATTGCATTGTTTGTTGAGGAACTCACATTATTTGTTGGGAAACTCATTTTCTCATTAGTAAAGGTGCTTGAATGGAAGATAACACACTAAAAGGCACAACCACAATTGGATTGGTGTGCAAGGATGGTGTTATTCTTGCGAGCGAACGAAGGGCGACAATGGGCTACTTCATCGCAAGTAAGGATGCACAGAAAGTTTACCAGGTTGGCGACACCATTGGTATGACGACGGCAGGTTCTGTTGGTGACGCACAGCGGCTTGTACGCAGCATCAGCGTGGAATCGAACCTGTATAAGATGCGAACGCATGAGCCAATGTCTGTCAGGGCAATGGCAAATCTAATGGCTACTGTGCTTTCGGCGAACCGAATGATGCCGCTCTATGTCCAGCTTTTGATTGGGGGCGTTGATAAGAACGGTCCGCGTATCTACTCGCTGGATGCTCTCGGAGGAAAGCTCGAGGAGCAGGGGGCAGTATCCACAGGGTCGGGATCGCCGATTGCGTACGGCATACTCGGAGACCAGTACAGAGATAACCTTACCACCATGGAGGGAGCCGGTCTTGCCATACGTGCGCTACACAACGTCATGAAACGAGATGCAGCATCAGGGGACGGGATTTCCGTGACGATCATCACCGAGGGGCAATATATTCAGATGAGTCAGGATGAGATCGAAAAGAAGATCAAAGAACTGAAGCTACTGAATTGATTGATTAATCTGTTTTTACTATGGCTATGACTGATGTATTATCCGAGCTGCGGCAGCAGATCCGGAAGAAACTGCCTACCGGTGTAACGATCTCTGACATCGATTTCGAGGGACCTGAACTGGTTATATATACAAAAGAGCCAAAGCGTCTGGCGGATAACGGCGATATTGTGCGGTCGATCGCAAAGGATGTGCGCAAGCGGATCGTTATACGCCCGGATCATAGCGTGCTGAGTCCCCCGGAGGAGGCGTTCGCTACGATCGAACAGACCGTACCCAAGGATGCCGGAATCACTGACCACCATTTCAATACCGACACCGGCGAGGTGGTCATCGAGGCGGAGAAGCCAGGGCTCGTGATTGGGCAACATGGGACTATGCTCCGCGAAATCACGAAAAATACCGGGTGGACTCCGACTGTTGTGCGCACCCCGCCGATCAAGTCATCGACCATAAAGAATGTCAGGCGGTTGATGCGCGAGAGTCTTGGCGAGCGTAAACAGTTCCTGCGGGATCTTGGGAAGAAGATACACCGCAGCACTACATCTCACGACCAGTGGATACGCATGACCGCACTTGGTGGTTGTAGAGAGGTTGGTCGGAGCTGTTTCTTGCTATCAACTCCTGAGACAAGGATACTGATCGATTGCGGTATCAATGTTGGGTCTGCCGAGAATGGAACGCCATACCTGTACGTTCCTGAGGTATCCCCAATCGCACACCTTGATGGCGTGGTATTGACACACGCGCACCTCGATCACTGTGGGCTTGTGCCGCTGCTGTTCAAGTACGGATATACAGGTCCAGTGTACACCACCCCGCCCACCAGGGACCTGATGGCACTTTTACAGGTTGATTATATCGATGTTGCGAACAAGGAAGGTAGACCGATTCCCTATGCGTCAGATCATATCAGGGAAGCGCTCAAACACACAATTGTTCTCGATTACGGGAACGTTACCGATATTGCACCCGACATGAAACTGACGTTCCATAACGCCGGACACATTCTTGGGTCTGCGGTTGCCCATTTCCATATCGGCGACGGACTGCATAATGTGGTATTCACTGGCGATTATAAGTACGAAAAGACCAGGTTATTTGATAGTGCCATTAATAATTTTCCGAGAGCTGAAACCGTGATCACGGAAGCGACTTATGGCGGTCCGAATGATTTCCAGCCTCCAAGAATAGAAGCAGAGAAGCATATTTCACAGATTGTGAATAAAACGATCAAGCGCGGGGGCAAGGTTCTGATTCCTGCGTTCGCTGTTGGGCGCAGTCAGGATGTGATGCTGGTTCTTGAAGAGGGAATGCGAAAGAAGCGCATCAAGAAGGCACAGATATATCTTGACGGTATGATCTGGGAGGCAACAGCGATCCATACGGCGTACCCGGAGTACCTGAATAGCGATCTGCGGAAATTGATATTCCACCGGGGGATGAATCCGTTTCTTTCAGAGCGTTTTGCCAAGGTCGATTCGCAGAAGATGCGAGAGTCGCTTTTGAACGATCTTGATCCTGCAGTTATAGTTTCAACCGCGGGAATGATGAATGGCGGTCCGATTCTGGAGTATCTCAGCGCATTTGCATCCGACGAGAAAAACACACTAGTTTTTGTCGGTTATCAGGCAGAGGGAACGCTTGGGCAGCGAATCCAGAAAGGGCGGACAGAAATCCCACTAACAAGGCGGGGTAAGTCCGAGCTACTCAAAATTAATCTTGAGGTGTGTACGGTAGACGGATTCTCCGGGCATTCTGACCGGGAGCAATTGATGAAGTACATAGGGAACATGCGCCCGAAACCCGAACTGGTAATGACGGGTCATGGTGATGAAAGAAACTGTATGAGCCTTGCAAGTTCGATTTACAATAAGCACCACATCAAAACACAGGTTCCAAAGAATCTTGAGACGATACGGGTGGAGTGAGGGACTGAAAACTGGTGCGGCAGGTCTTAAGACCCGCATTGATGAGGGTAACGTATTTGTCGCATCAGACCCCTGCAACGCCCGCAACCACTGCCTGCCCCAGCGAGACCCCACCATCTCCACACGGCACCCTCTTGTGCGTGATAAAGACGCAACCAGCACCCTCGACGACCTGCCGTATCCTCCGGACGATGTGCTCATTGTACGCAACACCGCCGCTTAACCCGACAACATCGATTCCGGTCTTCGCAGCGGCACGCAGTGCAGCATCGGCAACGCCACATGCGAGCGCATCCTCTGCTGCATAAGCAATATCCGCCCTCGAATACCCGCCCCCACCCATCAGTTCGTAGACCCCGGAGAGAATCTGTGATGTGTCAAGCATATCCCCCGAGAAGACTACTGGGATGGTTTGTGTGTCCGCATCCGATCCGCGTCTTGCGACCGATTCAAGCTTCATCGCAGGCTCGCCCTCGTAGCTCCGGTGGCAACAGATTCCGAGAAGCGCGGACACGGCATCAAGCACCCTGCCCGTGCTCGTTGTGTGCGAGATGTTGACCCCTCGCGCCAGTTGCTTGAGAACGACGGTTCGCTCATTCTCGCCATACCTGAACCATAGATCAAGATCGCGCAGTTCCCGCTCATCAAGGACGCCATAAAGCATCCCAAGAACCATTCGCGATGGGTAGTATGCTGCAAGGTCGCCGCCCGGCATGGGCTGGCTTTTGAGGCTTGCGTGTCGCACAAAACCATGGTAATCCACCTCCAGGACCTCGCCGCCCCAGACCGTGCCGTCGGTTCCGTATCCGACGCCGTCCAGTGCGATTCCGATGATTCGTGAGTCAAGCGGAAGCCGGTTGTCCGCCATAAGCGATGCAAGATGTGCGTGGTGATGCTGCACCCGGACAAGCGGCAGATCAGACCCGGATGCAGCGTCTTCCGCATATTTCGTGGTGTTGAAGAGCGGGTGCAGGTCGCACGCATACCTCGCAGGCGCGATCCCGGTCAGTTTCTCGAGGTGGCGGACGACTTCGTTGTGATACTCGAGCGTCTCGATCTTTTTCGTGTTTCCGATGTACTGCGAGATGTATGCGTGTCTCCCATCCGCAATGGTTACCGCACTCTGGAGTTCAGCGCCGACTCCGATTGTGGGCGCAACTGCGAATGGCAGTTCGATTGGCTCCGGAACGTACCCCCGCGACCTCCGGATGAACGACGGGCTGTTTCCGACCACGCGGACGACTGAATCATCGGTTCTGTTTGCGATTCTCCGGTTGTGGAGGAGATAATAGTCCACAATCCCATTTAGCTCCGAAAATGCATCCTTAGTGCTAATTACCATAGGAAGCCCTGGCAGGTTCGCTGATGTCATCACGTACGCAGACTCTACGCCATAATGAAACAGCAGATGATGAATAGGAGAATACGGGAGCATCACCCCGATGTTGTGCAGAAACGGGGCGATCTGCTCTGAGAGGGTGTAGTTCTTGCTCTTTTCAAGGATCACGATTGGCTTTCTACAATCGGAGAGCAGCCCCGCCTCGATTGGGCTCACGACAGCAAATTCCTTCGCAGCATCCGGATCCTCTGCCATCACCGCAAACGGCTGCCCGGATCTGCCAAGCCGCCCCCGCAGCGTTGTGAGCGCCGCGTCATCTGTTGCCGTGGCTGCGATGTGGATGCCGCCATCCCCTTTGACCGCAACGATTGCGCCACGGTCCAGATACGCGGCTGCCGCCTTGATCGCGTCGTTCCCCTCTTTGATCAGTTCTTGCTTGCGATCGTAGAGCATAATCTTCGGTCCGCACGCGGGGCAGCATGTCGGCTGCGCATGATACCTGCGGTCTTCAGGAGACCTGTACTCAATATTGCATATATCACAGAGCGGGAAATCAATCATGGTCGTCTTTTCTCGGTCGTATGGAAGACCAGAGACCGTGGTATACCTCGGACCGCAATTGGTGCAAACAGTGAACGGATACAGGTACCTCCGATTGGTTGGGTCAAAGAGTTCCTGCAGGCAGTCATCACAGATACCGGTATCTGGAGGGATTATCGATAATCCGGCGCCGCTATGCTTCTTGCTGGTCTTTATCGTGAAATCCCTGAAGTCTTTTCCGAGGACACGGGTTGTTTTGATGTCGTATATCTTTGATAGCGGCGGGTTTTTTGTTTGCAGGTCGGAAAGAAATTTCGCGGTCTCGTTATCGCCTCCGGTTACCATGATCTCAACACCGCGCCCGCAGTTGAGCACATATCCGGTGAGACTATGTTTTATGGCTATTCGGTACACGAACGGACGGAAACCGACGCCTTGTATAATTCCATGTATCCGGATTTTTGTTGTGTAGTTCATTTCCATGATGAATTGGGTGCATGGTTAGAGCTTGTGGCACGACCGGAATTTGATTCAGTATATCGAAAGCGACAATCGTTTCAACCAACCCAATTCTCAATATTTAGATCCGGGATATTGTTAAAATGGGCAACATTAGCTGAAACGAGAGTAAAATTTCCTATGTGTGCTATAGACGCTATCAAGATGTCTGCATCTCCAATGGTCTTCCCATTCTGTCTTAATTCTACATAGATTTCCGCAGCCTTGTCAAAAATAGACTGACTATCTAACAATACTAAATCGTACAATTTACAAAGGTCATCAAAAATACTTGCTTGGTTTTTGGCATCCTTGAATAAAAGTCCACGCTTTATTTCATAATAACTAATTCCATTTATAAAAATATCATCCCCCCTCAAAATGGCTTCCTGAGCTCTTCGTTTCACGTTCTCATCATTCTTTATGATGGCGGTTATAATATTCGTGTCGATTATGTAAATCATTTAAAAAAAGGTTTCCGCTTTACTTCTGCCACAAAAGTTTCAAGCTGCTCGGGAGTTAAATCGTCCAATATCCCTGACATCACTTCTAACGCCATAATCTTTTCTATCCTCTTTGCAAGATCCTCTTTATTAACCGCTACTTGCTTAAGTGGCAATTTATGTATCATAAGAGACAAAGACTTGAAGAATCTATCTTTATCTATTTTTTTGAAGAGGTTCTTATCGCTAACCAATTCTTCCACCAAACCCGATGCCAATTTTAATAGTTCGCCCCTCGCCGTAGTTCTTCTGTAAGGTTCTCCGGTGGTGACTGTTTCTCTGCTCACCCCAAGAGTCCCATATATACCAGGTACGGAAGATTCGTCGGTTTGAAATCTTATTGATGGGTGCCTATGTATGCACGATTCAATAAGTGGAGGTTGCCGACCCCATATCCGATCAGTGCTCCCATCTTTTAGTATCGAACTTCCTGTAAATGCATGTCGAGACAGCTCGTCACCGATTTCTACACATTGGGATGTTAATTTGTATGACATCATTCCAACCTTGTTTGCAATTCTCCTTCTATCAGCTTAAAAAACCAGTCGTCTGTTAAATCATGTGCGTCTGTTATCCATGTGACAATTCCTTCCGCATCTTTCGGAATATCTTCTGCCACAGATTGAACTATTGTTTCCCACATCAAAGCATCCGAGTCTTCCTTATTTCCTCGACCAAATCTTAAATGCACGTTTCCTTTAGGTTTTGCAGAAGAAAAAGAAAAACGCACATCTAACCCCACAGGCAGGTTGCTAACTTCAGTCTCTTCAAATAATTTTTGGTATAAGTTTATCTCGGTCTTCAATTGTTCCTTTAAAAAAACGAGAATATCGTCATTCTCGAAATCAAAAGTTGTAGCGTCAATATATCTTAACAACAACCCACCAACATTCAAATTAGCTTCCGCATCAGGATAAGTCTCAAATAGTGTGTTCAGCATACGGATACTACTTTCTTTAAAATTCTCCCACACATATCCTTCAGTATCATTAAAAGTGATAATCCCAGGACCCATTTGAATAAGAGGCCACCCATTTTCATTTTTTCTAAACCGGTGCTGAATCACATATGCGGCAAGTTCATCCGGCATGGTCGCGGTGGGCAATTGCTCGTGAAAAGGATACTCATCTTTGATTCTTTCATACATCCCACCGATCAGCAACTTGTAATATGGATCCGTTTCCACCCCGGATACTGACTCCTGGAGATCCCACTTCAATTCAAATATTGCCTCAACAAGCGGTTTATTTTCCAATATTTTTTTTGTCACAATTTAAAGCCTCCATTATATGATCATCCATAGACGACATTTTATATCAACGTTTGCGCCCCAACCCAGTCCTTCAAAAACCCTCGTCACGCGATTCAACCCTGCCCCCACACCCAACTGTCAGAATTCGTCCCACATATAGGCATCTCCAAAACTCTTATCGCTCTCAAAAACCAACTACACCAATAACGTGTCTTGCAGTGCTTGGGGCGATTCTATAACAGATCGAGCACGGCGATCGTTGACCTTGACGGCGCCATGCAGGACGCGGCTGGATAATCCGGAGGTCTTGAGTGGTCCCCGATGCACAGTCGGTGTCACCCCTGTCGTGGAATGACGCATGATATATCCCACCCAGGTTTCATCGAGCGCACATCACACACCCACCCATCCCATAAACTATTCTATTTGCAGCGACTGAATTTTATAGCGTCCCCGGATAATGTGTCCGAATGCAGGCAATGGAGTGGATATTGAATATTTTAAAGATCCGCCGGTCTACAGCCGTATCTTCCCCTTGTGCTTTGCATAAGTCGCATAATCGATGTATTTCTTCACAGAAAGCAGATCAGCGACACTCGGCGCGCCGTCCCTGACCTCAGCCAGCCGGTCAGTGACCCTGAGACTGAACGCATCGCTTCCTGCGCCTGACCCAAACGATGTCATGAAGATCCGATCACCGGCTGATGCAATATCGAGAATCGCGGCAAGTCCGATCATACATGACGCCGAATACGTGTTCCCAAGCGTAGTCACCACGATTCCGGGCGCAATTTGCTCTTTGGTAAAGCCAAGGCTTGCTGCAGCCCGTCTTGGGAATTTGCCGTTTGGCTGGTGGAATACAGCATAATCATAATCCTCTGGCACGGTGCCAAGTTTCTCCAGCAATCCCCGCGCAGCCGATGTGATGTGTTTGAAGTAAGCAGGCTCGCCCGTGAACCTGCCGCCGTGTTCAGGGTACGGCATTCCTTCCCTGCGCCAGAAATCGGGTGTGTCAGTGGTAAACGAGAACATATCCTCAATCTCTACGATTAACGAATCTTTGCCAATAATGTATGCAGCGCCACCTGCCGCCGCGGTGTACTCGAGTGCGTCGCCTGGCGCCCCCTGCGCGACGTCCGCGCCGATCGCAAGCCCGAGATCGATCCGGCTGGATTCAACCAGACCCATGCACGCCTGAATCGCGGCAGTGCCCGCCTTACATGCAAATTCGAAGTCTGCGACCGTGAGATTGGGCGCTGCGCCAATAGCGTCAGCAACGATAGTGCCAGTTGGTTTTACGGCATAAGGATGACTTTCTGACCCTACATAGATAGCGCCGATACGGGATGTGTCAACCTCTGCTCGACAGCTCGCATTTCGTGCCGCTTCCACCGCAATGGTTGCGGTATCCTCATCCATGTCCGGCACAGACTTCTCCTGCACCATAAGCCCGCCTGCAATGCCCTCTGCATCAGCATTCCAGACCTTTGCTATTTCAGACACTTTGATTCGATAACGCGGTATATACACCCCATAGCTTACGATTCCAACCGTCATTTGGGTTCACCAGAGCTAACTTATATCCGGCAGCATTATAACTGTTCGGACTCCGGACGCTCTGGCTTTCAGGAGGTGGCAACAATACCAATCCCAACAGGAGAGGATCCAGGGGCGGTCAATCCACCCGGTATATCCCAATTCCGTCATCAAGATCCTCTGGCTCCGGACTTTTGATGTATACCGGTCTGATGTGCCCCATCCCGAGCAGATGCCTGATCACATCATCGTAACTGGTGTCGGCGCCATGCATCCGGGCGCGTATCTGGTCGAGCTGGCGCAGGGTTGCGTCGCTTACTTCTATAACTGGCATCATGATCACCTTTTCACGGATTACGGTCGTTGTTGCGGTTAAACATTGCTGTCGTGGTCACTGTTACCGCGGTCACCACCACCACAGTCCCGCACAATCGCATTTTGTGGCGGGTGTCGTTTATGCGCACTTATGCGGATCAGGTGGGTCAGGCGGCGGGCAGCATCCCCCGGCACCCCCCGTGCCTCAATTTCGTCCACGCTCAGTTGTTCGTCAACGAGCATCCTTAAAATCCGGTCGATGTCCGGATATCGCATACCAAGCTCCCCCTCGTCGGTTTGCCCCGCCCAGAGCCGCGCAGACGGTGCTTTTTTGATGATACGTTCAGGAACTCCAAGAAATTCGGCGAGTTCGAAGACCTCGGTCTTGTACAGGTCGCCGATTGGCTCTATGTCCACACCAGCATCGCCGTGTTTCGTGGCATATCCGAGAAGGAGCTCTGTCCGATTTCCGGTTCCAATTACAAGCCGGTTCATGAGATTTGCGTAATAATAGAGCACGCACATCCTGATTCGTGCAGTCAGATTCCCGCTTGCAACCGCCGCATCCGGATCATAGTCAGGAATTGCGTCCGAAAACCCGTGCAGCACGTCACCAACCTCAATTACCCGGTACTCGATTCCGAGCCGATCCGCGACATTGATGGCATCGTCGGTATCATATCCTGGCGTGAGATCCTGCACCGGCAGCATGATAGCAAGCACGTTCTCTTTCCCGACCGCCTCGACCGTGAGATATGCCACAACCGCCGAATCGATGCCGCCGCTAAGCCCGATAACTGCTCCGGATGCTCTCGATTCGCTTATCCGAGCGCGGATGAATGCGGCGATTGTGTCTATGGTGTGGTGTAGGTTCATTGTTGGTTGTAAACCGGGGGGACCAATTTGTTTACTTTTATCGATGTGTTTAGCGGAGTTGAAACAACCACGAAATTCCAAGCGATTGACACGAGAAGATGGTAGCACATACAATATGTGAGTGAGATATTTTCATTTTTATATATTAACCCCATACGTTCTCGTAGAAATCGGTGTAATATTACGGTTAGCTAAACATGTACCTTTTATCAAACGCATCTGCATAAATAATCATCGGATAATAGGATGCCAGTCCGAACGAAGGGTCAAATCCGAGCAATCTGCGTAAATCAGTGTCTAAAATCGATCGGAAGTCCGGATTAACGGTATCTTTAGTCTAACCAAAAAAATAAAACTTTTCCTATCCAGTGATCAATTTCAAGAACGTTACCGGAGACCTCATAACACACCACTTGTTAAAATCGGCATAAGTCATATCCCCTCGCACCGTTTCCAGATATTTGAGAAACATTCGATTGTCGCTCTGCAGTAGCTTCAAAGATCGATCTATATTTCCGTAAGCAAACTTTGCAAACCGCCGGGCTGCTTTAAGATCCGAACCAAACGCATCATCGCATTTTGTCACGTATCCAGCCAGAAACTCCCTGGAGAAGTCGTCGCTTTCCACAGCAAGAGCTGCAATATCTGCTGCCATCTCGCCGCTCTTTATGGCATAATACACACCCTCTGCGAGAAACGGATCAACGAACCCGGCGGCGTCACCAGCCAATATCACGCGCTCATCATGGATCTTCCTGTTAACGCCGCCAAGTGGAATCAGATTGCTGTTGATCCGGGTTATCCGACCCTTAAGATCGATCTTCTTCTGAAGCGAGATATCCTTGACAAAACTCATGAACATCTCTCTTGACCCGCGCATCTGCGGAATCGGTCCGCCGAGCCCCACCGAAAGCCTGCCACGCTTTGGAAACACCCACCCGTAACTCCACGGTCCACGGAAATAGAACTCAAGGGTACCTGCTTCAACGCACTCTGCAATTAGCGCATCATCAAGTTCAACCTCGGTTTCCAGACACAAACTGATATCAGACCCCCAGCGCGTTCTAATGCCCGATTTTCTTGCTACCATACTGTTTACGCCGTCTGACCCAACAATCATCCTTGCCTGATATCTATTTTTAGGTGTTACCACTTCCACGCAATCTTTATGGAACTTAATATCTTTTACTGGCTCGTTATCATGAACCTGGGCGCCAGAATCCGCCGCTCTGTTGATGAGCCAGTGGTCAAAGTCTCTTCGCATCGTTGTTATCGCAACGCGACTATCCAGCTTGCCTGTGAAGCTCTGGTAATCCGGCAGGAAGATTCTTGCACAGAATACCTCGCACTCGATCAGTTCCTTATCGATCCCCCCGATCGCGTCCAGCGCCTTCTGCGAAACGCCGCCGCCACAGGTCTTGTCTCTGGGGTACGTCTCTTTTTCAAGCACCAACACAGAAAGCCCTTTCTTTGCGGCCCGCTCTGCGGCAACCGCACCTGCAGGACCGCCGCCGGCGATGATCATGTCGTACATCACTCGTCTACTCTGCCATCGGGAGTCCTTCAAAGTATCGCCTGGATGGATCAGCATCGTCAGTACCACTGTTCCATCCAGGCTCAGGTGCCCCTGCAGCGACCGGATCCACCGGAAACGGCGACGACGTCTCAAATTCCTGCCCAACTCCATCGCCAATCTCCCTGATCGAGAACTCGGACCCAATGCCGGTATACATCGTAAGATCGAGATTTGTACCCTCAATGGATGCAACCGTGGGATCTCCATAGATATTGTCCCTGCTTCCACCATCATCGATCTCCATCGGCTCGGCATCTCCACTACCACCGGCAGCATCACCAGTGCCCCCTATCGTGCCAAGAACCGGCAAGCGCACCTCGCCAACTGAGTTTACCACCGAAAAATCCGCGACCGCAAGCGATATGATGGCAAGCGCCAGCACGATGATCGCTATAACCCTGCCAGCCATCCGTTTCTGGTCCAGAAACGACGAATACTCAATCTCGTCCATCTTTTTCGCAACGCCGTCTGCCAGATCCGCCACCACCACGTTTTCCACCTCGGAATTGTCGTGCGCCGTCTTCAGGGGCTCACTCAGATCAGGATACGCAGTTCCGATCGTTGCGCATACTCTTGTGTCCGCATCCACACCGCGCCTTCGTGCCCGCAGAACGCTTAATGTCGAGACTGTGATGGTGATCAAAACCGCAAGCATGAGTGCACATAGCGCGGGCACCGTGATCTCTGCGCCGATATCCGAGAAAGTGACGATATCAGCCCGGATCATGCCTGCGCAGACGGTATGGACGCCCGTAAAGATGACGGTGGCATACGCAGCCATGAAGATCAGGATCGAGTCGAGCAGCGCGTAATATATGTTGAATTTCCTGAACAGGTTGCCAAGTTCCGAGATCTTGTCTGTGAATATGTACACTACATCGTGAATTGGCACCGGTAGGCATATATTTTACTGCCGCATGTGGACTCCCGCGATTATATCCGGCGTTGCGTGTTTAGCGCTCACCGAATAATAAAATAGCGAAAGTACATGCTCGAGTAACCCATGATAGGAACCGCGTGATTACACGGATTTCCACAAGATTTCTGTGTTAATCTCGTGAAATCTTGTGCAATTTCGTGGTTTTATATGCGGATATCCACACAATACTCGAGCAATTACTATCAAAATTATCTAATGGCACCCTTGTATCCAGGACATTTATATGATTTTACATATTCGTGCCATCCGTGGTCTATTCTGGCGATTTTATCACGAATGGTCGGATGACACAAATTTTAACAGGTTATTTTTTGGTGAGGAATGGGATATGAAGGGCGTGCAGGTTAACCTTTATCACATCCGAAACCTCATAATAGATCAGGATGATCGATACCGAGTTCTTTAACCAGCTGAACCGATTCTCGCTGATGTTGCGTAAGCGGGTCTCAAACGTGTATGCAGGCAGCCGGCGTGCGGTGCTGCAGGGCAAGGGCATCGAGATCGTGGGGTACCGTGAGTACATGCCGGGCGATGACATCAGGTCGATTGACTGGCGGGTGTACGGCAGGACAGAAAAACTGTATATACGCAAATTTGAGGAAGAAAAGAGCGTAACCACCCACATACTTCTCGATTCGAGCAAAAGCATGGACTATTCGAGTAATGGCACAACGAAATTCGATTACGCAGCGATGCTTGCGTGTGGATTTGGTTACATGGTGTCAAGAGAGAATGAAAAGTTCTCAATATCCCCGTTTGCGGAGAGCATTAGTATCAATCCTCCGAAACGTGGTAAGGGTCACTTGCTTCACACGATCGATGTGTTAAACCACCTCGGGTTGCAGGGGGAAACGAGATTTGACCACTGTATCCAGCAGTACGAGAGAATGATCCGGTCAAAGTCGCTTGTCATCGTCATATCTGATTTTCTATGCGATATTGACACGATACGGGCGGGATTATACCGGCTCGCACATAACGACCTGATTGTGATCTCGGTCTTTGATCCGGCTGAATACGACCTCAAGATCGAGGGCGATGCAAAATTGCATGATATGGAGACGAACGAGATCAAAAAGACATACATCAGCCCAAAACTTAAACAAGAGTACCGGAAGCTGCTCGATGCCCATTTCGGAGCTGTGAAAGAGACCTGCAATCACATCGGAGCGGATTTTTTCTCATTTAGTACGAATACATCGATATTCGATGCTCTCTTTGAGGCAGTGAGGGCTAAATAGCGATTAACTGGTGGTTGAAATGGGTTTTGCAAATCCGATAGCACTTCTCGCTCTTTCAAGCATCATCCCGATTGTAATCCTGTACCTGATCAAGCCAAAGCCTAAGGATGTAAAAATCCCATCACTGATGTTTATTCTGGATCTGGGGCGAAAAGAGCATAAATACCAGACAATGCTCAAGAAATTCATCAGGGATCCACTGATGCTCATGCAACTCCTCTTTTTAATCCTGCTTGCGCTTGCGATGGCGTCTCCGTATCTTGTTGTGACTGAAACTGTGCGCGCCGACCATACAGTGATCGTCCTTGATGCGTCCGCATCGATGCAGGCAACGGGTTCGAGCACACCGGGGACGAGCAGGTTTGATCTGGCAAAAAACGTTGCGGAAAAGTTCTCCAGCGGAAAGACAAGCATTATTCTTGCGAAAAACGTTCCGATCGTTGCGCTTGCGGGCGGAAGTCGATCTGATGCGAAAGCCGTTCTACAGCGCGTTAAGCCTGGTGCAACCACATCAGGCATAGGAAATGCAATCATTCTTGCAAAGAGCATGATTAAGGAAGAGAATGGCGCAATCGTAGTCATCTCTGATTTTTCGGGTATCGATGTCACTGACGACTCGATATCAACATCAAAGATGCTTGCAAACGCTGCGGGTATCGATGTGACATTCAAGCAGGTCGGGAACGATGCAGACAACATCGGCATCGTATATGGTAAATTGGAGCGTAAAGGAGATAAATACGAGTACATCTGCAATATCAAGAATTATATGGACCGTGCACAGACGGTGCCGATTGAAGTGTTTCGCAATAGCAAAAAAATCCTATCTGACAGTAAAACAATACCACCACACTCAACAGACCTTTTTGCACTCGCAGATCTCCAGCCAGGTGCCACGGTCATCGTCCTGAAGCACGGAGACTCGCTGGATGTCGATGATCGTGCATATATCGCAATTCCTGAGATCGTGGAGCGGAATGTACTCTTTATCAGTGAAAATAAAAACCCGCCAGCGAAGATCGCGCTAAGTTCACTCTCGGACACCGAATGCTCGATCGTAAAACCACCCGTCCTCCCCTCGTTTGGTGATTACGACATCGTTGTGGTAGGAAATATCACAAAAGATTCGCTGCTTCCGGGAACGTTTAATGATCTTGCATCATTCGCCAGCTCAGGCGGCGAACTTGTGATCCTTGCATCCGACGACCTTGGCGAGATCGATACAAACAACCTGCTGCCTGTGCAGATATCCGGAAAAGCCGGATCTACGGTGCTGAATACGGAGATGGTCAGCGAATACATAGGAGATGTGGCGTTTGAGGATGTTTCAGTGATTAAACATCTCAGAGCAGGGCGGGTTGATGAGGCGGTTACAAACGTAGTTGCTGGTGACGGCTCTCCGATGCTTTCGTACCGCAGGCAGGGTGACGGCACCGTTGTGTACTTTGGGTTCAGCGAAGGGGACTCGTCGTGGAATGATTTTCACACGAGACGCGATTACCCGATCTTCTGGTGGCAGATCACGGACTGGATGAGTGGGGTTCTTGAAATTGGTGCGTACAATGTCAAGACCGGGAGAACGTATCCTCTGGCAGGAAGGCAAGAAGCGATCACGCCTTCCGGACCGGTTACCACAGATAACCTGCTATTTGATGAGGTTGGTGGCTATCAGGTCGGCGATATGGCGATTGCCGCAAATCTGTACGACCCGGATGAGTCCGATCTCTCAATGAACGCGATGTCAGTTGCGGTACGTAACCTTGAGCCGGACACGGTCCGGGCTAAAGTCGAGAAGGACCTGTGGGCATTTCTGACCGTTCTTGTGATGCTCCTTGCAGGGCTCGAACTGTACTATCTCAGGGCGAGAGGCGAGTTGTAAGCGCTCCTATATGTCCGATGCGAGGGGTGATCTTCAGCCAGAACTTCTAATTGATTATTGTGTACTTTTGTGACTATATCGTGGATAACATCAGGGATGTAGAATCACAGATGTCATGGGAAGTCATGGAAGGTCATAGTGAGATACAACAGGTATTAAGAGTGCTTAATCAATATTGTGTGGATATCCGCGCGTAACAACAAGTTACTCAAGCATACGCTGTTTAAGATGTATTTTGTGAGTAATGTGCGATCGGAATGCGCGGGTTCGTGGTTTGGTTGAGTCGTAACCGAACACATATAGATATATGTCAAGTGTAAATCCGGCATCAGGTGGCGTGACAGTCTCCCCGGCACACAGAACACATTTAAATCAGAACAGAACGCATGAACAATCACATGTTTGATCAGGAATATCAACTCGCATATTTCAAAGATAACGGATTCATACGTAAAAAATGCCTGAAATGTGGCGAGCACTTCTGGACAAGGAATGCGGAACGGGAGACCTGCGGCGACGCATCATGCGATGAGTATTCATTCATAGGATCCCCGGCATTCTCAAAGAGCTACAATCTCACAGAGATGCGCGAGGCGTTTCTTTCCTTCTTTGAAGCGAATAATCACACACGGATCGATAGGTATCCTGTGATCGCACGCTGGCGCGACGACATTTACTTAACCATCGCCTCGATCGCTGATTTCCAGCCATACGTCACATCCGGAGCCGTGCCGCCACCAGCAAACCCGTTATGCATATCGCAACCATGCATCCGGCTTGATGATCTGGATTCGGTTGGCAAAAGCGGAAGACATCTCACAAATTTTGAGATGATGGCGCATCATGCCTTCAATGACCCGGATCATCGAATATACTGGAAGGATGAGACTGTGGAGTACTGCGACCGCCTGCTATCCAAACTCGGTCTGCTCAGCGATGTCACATACAAAGAGGAGCCGTGGGCTGGCGGCGGCAACGCAGGTCCATGTCTGGAGGTGATCGTTGATGGTCTCGAACTCGCAACCCTTGTGTTTATGGACATGCGCGAGAGCAAGGACGGCGATATTACAATCAAGGGGAAACAGTACGTTAAAATGAATAATTCCATTGTGGATACTGGCTACGGTCTTGAACGATTCGTGTGGGCGTCGCAAGGGTCCCCAACGATATATGATGCAGTATTTCCGGAGATGGTGAACAAAGTCACTGAGTATGCAGGAATCGAACATTCGCTGCACGATCCTGAATATGCAGAGGTGCTTGCACAGAACGCACGCCTGTCGGGCAGGTTTGATCTTGGCATGACTACAGATCTCGATCAACTGCGTAATTCAGTGGCAAAAGAGATCGGGATCGACGTGGAGCGGCTTAAATCAATCATAGAGCCGGTTGAAAAGGTGTACGCCATTGTTGATCACTCCCGCTGCCTTGCGTTCATGCTCGGTGACGGAATCGTTCCATCAAACGTTAAGGCAGGCTACCTCGCAAGACTGGTCATCCGACGGATGTTGCGCCTGATGGACGCAACAGAACTCGATATTTCAATTTCAGAGCTGGTCGAGATGCAGATAAACCAGATCAGCGATCCCGCGTATGCGCACAGGTCGCAAACCATTCGCGAGATCCTCGATCTGGAAGAGACTAAGTACAGACAGGTTATTTCAAAAGGCAGGCGGCTTATTGAGCGTTCGGTTAAGAAAATGAAACATGCCGGGGCAATTCCAACATCGCAGTTGATCGAGTGGTATGATACACACGGCATCCCACCGGAGATCGCAAAGGAGGTGGCGGATGCGGAAAAGACTGCCATAGACCTCCCGGACAACTTCTACTCGATGGTTGCAAGCACGCACACCGTTGCGGCAGCGGCGGAAGCTGAAGCGGAAACGCCCTATCGAGACCAGATAGAACTTATTCCGCCGACAAAACTTCTGTTTTACGATGAACCGGAGAATGTGTCGTTTGAGGCGGTGGTGCTCGATGTGTGCGATGGTCACATCGTCCTTGACCAGACGCTCTTCTACCCGGAAGGCGGCGGGCAGCCGGCTGACCACGGCGTGCTATCCACGGCGGATGTTGTTCTGCATGTGACTGATGTGCAGTCGGTCTCAGGAGTCGTTCTCCACGAGATTGCCGAACTGGAAGGAGGTGAGGTTAACCCGATGCGAAGAGGGGACCTTGTCAGCGGCAGGATCGACTCGAAACGCAGGTTCGCACATGCCCAGCACCACACAGCTACGCATATTGTGAATCACTGCGCAAAGATTGTTCTCGGCGATCATATCTGGCAGACCGGTGCGCAAAAGTCGGAAACAAAAGCCCGCCTGGACATAACTCATTTTAAGCGCATCGCAGATCATGAATTTGTCGAGATTGAGCAACTCGCAAACGAGGAGGTTGCGAAAAACCGGCATGTGTATACCGGATGGATGGATCGGGTAGATGCTGAGAAGGAGTATGGTTTTGGTCTGTATCAGGGTGGCGTTCCGCCTGGCGAGAAGATCCGGGTCGTTCGGGTTGGCGGTGATGTGGAGGCATGTGCAGGGACGCACCTGTCATTTACCGGCATGGTCGGGCAGATCAAGTTGCTGCACACCGAGCGGATACAGGATGGTGTTGAGCGGATCGAGTTTGCCGCGGGAAGCGCAGCCGTGCTCGCCTCGCAGGAACGAGACCACATATTAAAACATGCGTGCTCGATTCTCAGGGTGCCACCTGAGAAACTCGCCAGTGCCGCAAACAGGTTCTTTACCGAATGGAAGGAGCTTTCAAAGCAAAATACCCGGCTGAAAGAGGAACTTGCATCTGCGCTCGTGGGTAACATGGTTGCAGGCGCCAGACCAGCCGGCAACGTCAGGATCGCGTCATATATTAGTTCTCATGCGGATATGCAGGAATTAATCAAGATCGCGGGGGGGTTGCGCGAGATTCCGGACATGGTTGCGCTCCTTGGCAGCACAAGCGACGGCGGAAAAGTCGTGGTCTCTGTGGGCAAGGATGCACGATCGAGCGGACTTGATGCCGGTGCGATCGTGCGCAGGATCTGTGGAAAACTTGGCGGGAGCGGCGGCGGAAAGCCGGAGATGGCACAGGGTGGCGGTCCTGATGCGGGTAAGCTTGTCGAAGCGTTTGATGCGGAGATCGGATTGATCACTGGTTGCGATTGAGGATGGCGTGGGGGGATATCAGGCGTTCAATGTGATTCTATGTTCTCAATCAAATTTTTAGCAGGATCTGCGCGCTTCGGGAGATAGAGAGATTACCGGCTTCTTGTGTTAATCCGTGGCTGGCAAAAGTTTTTAGCCACTGATTAACGCGGGTTACGCTGATTTCATCAATACACCCATTCAAAAGTTCTCTTATTCTGCAGGTTATGATAAACTATCGTAGATTATGCCAATACCATAATTTTAGACGGTGCCCGTATCATACCACACTCAGGCATCCCGCA
>CBDUQO010000005.1:0-30397 GCA_965369365.1 uncultured Methanosarcinales archaeon | reverse complement strand
GGTTGATTGGTCGTCCGATTGCGATTCTGTACTTTCTGGCAAGAATAATAACCGCTGATGGGCGCGGAGGTTCGAAAGAGCATTTAACCGTTTATTTCCCCTCCGCGTCCCTCTCTCGCACTCTGCGGTTAAATTCCCGGTTTGGTTACAGTACCCCCCATGTCCCGGATAGTCTCTGCATAGTGAAGTCCCCCGATAGTGGTTTTAGGTACCTGAGTAGTTAAATTTATAGATGGGTAAAGAAGAATGTAGGTGAGAATCTGACGAACATGGGATATAACAAAGGAAGTCGGTGTACTATGAACTCGGGGGTTGCCACGTATTTAACCATCGCCGCTGTGGTGCTGGCGGTTGCGCATGCCGGATGCATTACCAACTCGCCTGATCTGTCGAGTCCATCACATCCACCCGGTTTGCCGCCTCTGCAACTGCAACAGAACGCGTCAGAGATCGCTCCGGCGGAAATTCTTGGTATGGAACGGATGGTGGTCTCCACCGGACCTGATGCACTGCAGCGGTCAAAACAACGGCATATAGGCGATATCGAGAACATCAAAGATGTTGCAATCATCCATTATAGTGGAGATGGTAGGTTACTAACGCTCTGGACGACTGCATACCAGAGTGAGGCGCTTGCGAGTAGCGAGACTGGGAAAATGGTCGCTGGTATATATAGATTCGGCGGCGATTGGGCGTCCACGCTCGAAGAGACGGTGATTAACGGGAAAACGGTGTACCGGATCGAGCCTGATGGCGTGCCGCAGTATTTCTGGTCTGACGGAAGATGGATGTTCTATTTCATAGCGCACAATGTCACGTCTGATGAGATCCCTCTGATCATTGGGGCGATTCCGGGATAGCGGATCCACAGAACCCATAGCCTACAAACCGCTGTTTTTCATCAAGATTTGTGAGAATGAACCTGTCTGATTCAATGTATGTGACATTCTTTGAACCTGACAGCGTTATAACGGGGCTACTATCCGCAGTAGCATGATCCACGTCTTCGCCATCTACCACGATTTTTTCAACGCGCATCGGCGTGGTCTGAAGCCCCACGAAAAGATGGAGCATGTCCCCAACCGAAATACGTTTTGCAAACTTCGAAAGCGTGCAGTTTAGCGTAAACCCAGTGTTTACCGCTTCAATGTTTGAGATTACGCATCCACGCTCCACGTCCTTTGACTGGACGTTCTTTAGAGCGAGCCCAACTCTTGCGCCAGTAGGCGCGCTCTTTACATCAACATCATGCATCTGGATTGACCGTATCTCAGCCTGCCTGCCTACGGGCAGCACACCCATCTTGTCCTTTGCATGAATCGTGCCCTGCATGACCATGCCCAGGATCACACAGCCGATGCCGGTTACGTTAAAGACGTGGTCGATCACAACACGCGGCGAAAGCTCGTTTAATTCCGCACTCTCCTGCTCTACCTGATCCCCCATCGAAAAAATCCGCTCTTTCAGCTCTTCCATGCCGTCAAATGTGCTTGTGGATACGGAGATGTAGTCCCAGTTCTCAAGAACAGTGCCGGCTGTGATCTTCCTTAGGCTTTCGGTCATGCCCTCAAGCGCATGATGATGCGAGGTGTCTGACATGGTCAACACCACCATCCCGTGTCTGTAGCCCAGCAGATCCAGTGCAACGATGCACTCTCCGGTGTGGATATCAGGTCCTGTCGGTGGGATACAGAGAAGTGCGATATCAGAGAGGTTCAGGGCGGTTATCAGTGGTTTTATCGACTTTGGGTACCCTGTAGCGTCAATCGATACGAGTGTTTTGCCGCTTTTGGAAAAATCATAGATGGTGATGTCTGTTACGTTTCCTTTCTTGCCAAGTTTCGATGCAAGGACGGTTCTGCCACTCTGCGAACCTCCGATGATTGCTATTTTTGTCATATTCGCTCCAACAAGTTTATCGATGATGATATTCTCAGGCAACCATATAACTATGTAACCGTGTAACCGTGCAGCGGTACAATTGTATAGTCGTTAGGTGTTTAGCTGAGGTGAAAAAACCACGAGATTACACAAGATTACACGAGATTAACGCAGAAATCTTGTGGAAATCTGTGTGATCTTGTGGTTCCGTATGTATCTAGCTGTAATCCTGTGGTTAGCTAACCACGCACGATATTGCGATGTGTTTGAGGATGTTCAGCTTGCCCGGTTATTTTGCAGCGAATCACAAAGTCATGGTAAGGGGGGCTGTCACGCCATCTCGGGATTATATGGGATTCCACGAATCTGTTCAAGTGCGCTGCCAAGGTAAAATCTGTGAAATTAGTCTTGGCAAGAAGTTGCATCACGGATAGACACAGATTAAATGTTATCTGCCAAAGAGCGAGATTCATTCAGGAGATTTCATACCATATTTGGGGTTATCCAACCGCACCACCAACGAGGATGTGACCCCAACACCACATAATGTGACAACCCCGGGCAAGGGCAATCTATTTAATAGATTGGTAGAAAAAGAAGGGATGGAATTGTATGGCTGATTTAAGAGAAAATGTCGATGTGGCGATGGAAAATATCTCTTCTGTTCGCTCCCCCGAGTTAGAAAAGATTAAAGATACGTCCAACGGAAACTCAGCCCCTCTGCGGGGGTAGCCAAGCCAGGTCAACGGCGCAGGACTTAAGATCCTGTTGTGCAGACATTCGTGGGTTCAAATCCCTCCCCCCGCATTTTTTTCTGCCATTCGCCCCGTTTCACAGCCATCACCCAAACCGCTCCCGAATTGCGCTTTCTCGCAGGACTTCGTACCCGAGACCCTCGATCACGGCGCTGATGCGGTAACGCTCTGCAGCATTCATCGACTTCCGGTCAAAGTACGCAAAATCCGCGCCGGATTTCAGAAGTGCTTCAAGGATCAATCCGTCATCGAGACTGTCCAGTTGGTACTTGGGGAAGTTGTGTCCAAATGTAATCCCGGTCTCAAAGATCAGTTTTGTCTGCCTTGGTGCATAATGACCCCCACCAAAGCCAACCGCAACCGGGGCGGCGGACTCAGGCTCACGCTGACCCGCGCCCATGTTCACACATATACCCAGAATCACGCTGGCAACGATCCTGCCCGCATCCCGGTCAACCCATTCTGCCTCTCCGCTGCCGATCTCGACATATATCGATGGCACAGTGAGTGCGGTTGGTCCGTGGTGTGTTGATTCCATGGAGACCTCGTACTCGGTACCGGTTGCAAGATCACGCACCGATTTGAGGAACGATTTTAGTGCCTGCGGCGCTGCCGGGGCGAGTTCGCGGGGATTTCCGCCAAATTTAGCGTCCCCGACGTTTCCTGTGAAATGGGCAGAGAACAACCGTTGCCCATTGTCGCTTTTGTGTTTTGATGCAAAGATGATCATGTCTGTTGGAAGTCCGCGCTTCTCAAGTTCAGAATCGATATGATCACAGAAGATGTGGAGTTTCTCGACCGTAACGATCCTGCACCCACTGGATTCGTAGACCTCCCCATCATGCACCCAGTCGTGGAGTGCGATTAAGTTTTCTTTGATGTTCATGCTTGCCTGATCGGCTGCGGAACAGAGTATTGTGGTTTTTTTATTCATGGTTGTGCTCACGGGGCGCATATTCATTATCAGGTTGCTTGCAAGAGTATGCCCTTGCATCAGGCTTATATGTCGGTGGATTGCCCTGTCAAAACCCTCGCGCCAAGCCGCTCCATATCTCGGGCAAACCCGGGATACGAGACCGCGACCGATTCCGCGGTGTCAATCTCCGTACCCCCTGCAACCAGCCCTGCAACAGCAAGCGACATCACAATCCTGTGATCATCCCAGCCGTGAAGCGACGCGCCATTCACATCGCCGCCATGAATCATGAGTTCATCCTCGGTCTCGCGGATATTAACCCCCATCTTCGCAAGCTCAATTGCCATCGCATGTAGCCGGTCAGTCTCCTTGTACCTGACATGCGACGCGTTCACAATCCGCATCTCGCCTGATGCATACGCGCCGAGCACCGCAAGCGTCGGCACGAGATCTGGCGTTCTGCCGACATCGACAGTCACGCCATGAAGATCGCTTTTAGTGACCTTAACCTCGCCCGCCTTCTGATTCCAGATGATGTCCGCGCCCATCTCCTCAAGAATCCGGATGATCGCCGAATCGCCCTGCGCCGACGGATACAGATTCCGGACTGTGACGTGATCGCCTGCGAGCGCACCTGCTGCAAGCAAGTATGATGACGACGAGAAATCCCCTGGCACGGTGTACTTCTTAAGATCAAACGTCTGATTTCCCTCAATTACGAACCTCAGACCACTGGAATCATCTCTTTCGTCGATCACGATCCCTGCCTCGCTGAGCACTTCGAGCGTGACATCGACATAAGGTCTTGACTTGAGTTCACCCTCAACCGAGATCGTGGAATCTTCGTTTGCAAGCGGACATGCGATCAGGAGCGCGGAAATGAATTGCGAACTGATTGATCCGCTGATTTGTGTGCTTCCGCCTTTAAGCGGTCCTCGCACCACAATTGGAGCGGTTCCGTCTCCTTTTGTCGAGAACACGTCCGCACCAAGATCAGTGAGCGCACGGAGAAGCGGGTCATTTGGGCGCGTTCTGATCGATGCGTCGCCTGTGAGGACACTGGTGCCCGGTGCAAGCGATGTTATCGCCGTAAAGAACCGGAGGGTTGTTCCGGAGTTCAAGATGTCGATCACGTCTCCTGGCACTGCTGGACGCTGGACGCCGCTTATGGTCAGCAGATCTCCTGACTCTGACACGCTCACATCAGCCCCGATGCTCCTTGATGCGGATATCGTCGCCTTCACGTCCGCTGAGAGGAGCGGATATGCGATCTCGGACCTGTTTGACAGGGCGGCAATCGCGATCGCCCGGTGGCTATAACTCTTGGACGGTGGCGCAGGAATTGTGCCGGTGATCGTTGACTGCTCGATGGTGAGATGGGTGTTCATAACATCTGTTCAACCGCAAATATTTATAAACATTCCATACAATATGTCTACAGGGGTCCGTTGTGTGGATATAATCAATGTAGTGCAGGGGCTTGGCGTCGGCATTTGCGTCCTTGATACGGATATGCGGATACGATATGTCAATGATTGGTATGCGCACGTGTTCGGCGACGATACGGATAAGTATTACTATGAGCGGTGTGGGTATGAACCAAGTATCCACAACCGCATCTCGATGTCATTTAAACAGAACAAACCGGTAACCATCATCCAGACCATGCGCGACCGGGATGGCAGAAAGTTCGATGCAACGCTTTCAATCATGCCGCTTGTCGATTCCTTTGACAAAACGTTCGCAGCCATCGAGATCGTGCAGAATGTTGCTGCTTACACGAGTATAAGCAACGAAATCAAGAACATACTAACCGACGAGCAGATCGATGAGCCTTTTGGCATATATGTGCGGGACAACGATGGAGAGGTTGCTATCATCGATCAGGCGCCTATCCGGTTGACATCCGATGTTCCGTATGCAACTGACTTGATCAGACCGCCGTCTGTGCTTTTCGGACGATTCGAAGAGCACGGCGATGATGCAATCGGCATCTCTGAGTTAAGCAAGGTGACTGAGGATCTGGCACAGTCGAACACCGAGCTTACCGATCTTATCCGGGCGAGAGACGATGCCCTGAGCACGGTGGCGCACGAACTGCGAAATCCGATCACTGCTATCCATGCGTACGCCGAAATGCTACATGGCGAACGGTTTGGTGGTATGAATGAGAAGCAAAAGGGCGCTCTTGCCAAGATTCTCAAGAATAGCGACAATATCGCTTATTTGATCAATGATATACTCGATGTCAGCAAGATCCGGTCCGGAAAACTCACTCTGAATCTTGAAGAGGTCGATATAACCAGTATGATCGATGAGATTGTGGGTAACATAAGATCGCTTGCACATAAGAAGAATATAAGCCTGGATGTTGACCTTGCGAGTATGCTTTCAGCTAAAATTGACCGTAACCAGGTTTCAAGGTCGGTCATCAACCTGATCGACAATGCGATCAAATTCACGCCGGAAGGCGGATGTATTCAGGTCACGGCAAGGGATGTCAGAGACGTCATCGAGATCGCAGTATCTGACAATGGTGCCGGGATTGCTGCTGACAAACTGGCACGGGTGTTTGAGGAGTTTGAGCAGGCAGGATATCATGAGGGCACAGGTCTTGGGCTTGCGATCGTGAAGAAGATCGCTGAGTTACATCACGGATTGCTCGAAATACAGAGTGAAGAGGGCAAAGGAAGTGTATTCACCATCATATTACCAAAAGGTGGTTTAGTTGAGAATTAAAACAGGAATAAAAGGATTTGATGATGTAATGCAGGGTGGATTTATCCCGAATCGGATTTATGTATTGAGCGGACCTCCTGGCAGTGGGAAAACTACGTTTGGCGTCCAGTTTCTGGCTTATGGGTCAAGCACCGGTGTACCCGGACTCTATGTGTCGCTTACGCGTGGCGCAGAGGCAACTCTTGAAAACATGTCCGGATATAACCTGAATCTACCGGCGCTGACCGGGCGAGACATATTGTTCTTCAGGGACGTTAAATCGGTACCGGATTATGCCGATTCCGGTACGGGCATCAGTCCATCCACAGTCTACGCAGAGATTCTGGACTTTGTAAACAGGCATTCAATAAAACGTCTGGTGATCGATTCAATGTCCACACTGCGCTTCAGCGTCAATAATCAGACGTCAAAGGATATGGAAATTGGACGGTTCATACAAAATTTAAACCAGCTAGACTGCACAACGATCCTGCTTTCGGAGATGGTTGATCCAAGCACATACTCTGCAGAGCAGTACGCCTGCGACGGGCTTGTTTTTCTCCATAATTTCATGCGCGGCAGGTCGATGACCCGCGCCATACAGATCATCAAGATGTGCGGAACCGCTCACGACTGCGAGATGCGAAAACTTGAGTTCACGGCAGACGGACTGCGTATTTTGGGTAAAATCGTGTAACATAGTATGTCCGAAACAAATAAACGTATGCAGGAATTGATCAAGCGGATGTATGCGCTTGGACATAATGTCGGGTACCACCACCATTCGGAGATTGGCTGGGTATTAGACACGTACAATACCCTATCAGGTCAGACCGATGACACCAGATTAAAGAACCTGCTGCGGCAGTATTACATAAAAGGAAAGGAAGACGGGGGAAAGCGCAGAAAATATGATATACAGGGGCGCGCTGCAAAGAAAACCGAAACGAACAAAACTTCAGAACTGTTCGATGAAACCACGCCTCGGGTCTCAGCATATAATACGTTATTGCAGCAGCCAGGCGTGCTTAATATCCCGGACATGGTCATGCAGACGGCGCTGATCGATCTGCCGACGAATCTCAGTGGTTTCAGGTTGATTTGACGGTATATGTTTAGCCGGGGTGAAAAACCCACGCGATTTTGCGAGATTGACACAAGAAGATGATAGTATCTACAAACTATTTGTAATATATTTATATTTTATATCCCACCACTTTATATTTTCTCGTGAAAATCTGCGTAATCTTGTGGTTAACTGAGTGTAATCTGTGGCAAATAAAACTTTTAGCCACAGATTAACACTGATTGCACAGATTAACGGTGTAAATGACTTTTCAGATCGATAGTGCTTTATTCTGACAGTTGTGCTGACATAAGACAACCGGGGGTAGCGAAAATAATAAAAGCATCCTCTTTTTAGAACATCTTTTCAAAACCATTCACCCAACCCCTCATCGATCGTGCACTCACGAACCTTAAGCCGCACCATCCCGGACCCCGAGCAGGTAAACATCTCCTGCCAATGGCAACATGATATATAGCATCGGCAATCAGTATTATTCATGCTTCCGATACTCACACAAACTCTTAAGGATGCGCCGATTGTCCCAAGGGGCGATTACCACTACTTTATCCACCCAATAACGGATGGCGTTCCGGAACTTACGCCTGCGCTGCTCTCAGAGGTTGCAGACCGCATCATCGAGCTGGCTGATACCAACGTGGACCGGATCGTGACCATTGAGTCAATGGGGATCCCAATTGGGACTGTGCTTGCAATGAAAACCGGCATTCCGCTTGTGATCATCAGGAAACGCCAGTACGATCTGCCAAATGAGGTTGCAGTGCACCAACACACCGGATATTCAAAAGGGGAGCTGTACCTCAATGGGATCAATAAAGGCGACCGGGTGATGATTGTGGATGACGTGATCAGTACAGGGGGCACGATGAAAGCCGTTATTCGTGCGCTGGAGATCGCTGGTGCAGAGATATGTGATATCGTTATAGTCATCGAACGTGGCGAGGGTGCACAACCATTGCGTGCTGCCGGACACGATGTAAAGACGCTTGTTTTAGTGGATGTGGATGTGGATGGTGTGGTTGTCAAATCGGTTCTGGGATGAAACCGGACAGAATTTTGGCATCTGAAATTGCCGCGTACCTGCGATGCCCGCGTCTCGTATACTTTCGCAGCCAGTCAGGGGTTGATGAGCAGAGGATCGTAGATACAAAATATTTAACACGTCTTATCTTAAAAGAACTTGCGCTTACTCACCATTGCACAGTTGCCCGATATGGTGTGGGTGATACTGGCGACGCCGGTATGGTTAAAGGGGTTGACGCGGTTGACGCGATCGACGATGCGATCGAAAGACTGCATACCGAGCTAAAGCGCATCATAGACGAGATTTTAGTACTGTATCGCGCCGAACTCTCTGGCGTGGACCGGCAAATGGTGATAGATGCGGCAGATAGTATAGATATTGATGTGATTGGCACACAGATTGCCGAGTATGTCGGGATGATCGGAAAAGACGCGCTTCTTACGAAAATAACCCCCTGTGCAGTCGAACATACCCTGTATTCAGATGCACTTGGCATCGCCGGGGCTCCTGACAAACTGGTGCGAATCGATGGCGGCGTGTTACCATATCTTATCAGGACTGGTGAAAAGCCGGACCAGGGCACATGGAAACCTGATCGGTTGCAGATCACAGCCTGCGCTATGCTGGTTGAGGAAACGTTCGGACATGCTGTGAAATGTGGAATCGTTGAGTATGCAAGGTTTTTTGAGCTGCGAGAGGTGAATATCAGGTCAAAAGACCGGCGCAGGGTTTTGGAACTGCGGAATCGGATCAGGAGGATCAAAGATGGTAAGATGCCGGATCGGCCGCGGGATGCACCATGTGAGTTCTGCGCATTCGAGGAGAATTGCGCTGCATATAGATCGCTTGCATCGAAGTTTTTTTAGATGATGATTGCACTATATTTTTGATGAAATACGTCTGGATTTATCGATAGTGTTTCCTTCCAGTTCGAGCAAACGCCGTTTCAGGTCGATGCCAAGCACATACCCGCCGATCCCGTTTTGTGCAACCACCCGGTGGCAAGGGATCACGATTGGCACGGGATTCTTTCGAAGAGCGTTTCCGACTGCCCGTGCAGCTTTCGGGCGTCCGATCGCCCGGGCAAGCTCTGAATAGGTGATTATCGAGCCATACCCGATTTTTCTTGTCTCGCAAAGGACGCTTTGCTCAAAATCAGTAAGATGCGACAGATCAACCCGGTATCCGATGAAATCCACAACTTCTCCGCCGAGATATCGGATTAGATCGCTGGTCAAGTCCCCCCTCGGGTCGGCAGTCTGGTCGGCAACCAGATCATCGATGAGATTGCTGATACGCATGAAACTGGAAACCGGAACCTGCGACCCGGAAACCACAAACATCAGCCATGGCTCACAATATCGCACAGATCGTCTGCAAACAGGTTCATATTCTCATGAGTCAGGTGCGGCATTATCACCAGTCGGAGCGCATGGGGGTCGCGGGTGATCGATACAATCCACCCACGGTCTTTGAGTTTGCTGCGCACCAAATCGACATCAGGCACATCGAGCACCAGCACGTTTGTCACCGGTTCGATCACCGGTTCGATGCCGGCTTCGCGGACACGGGCAAGCAGCCCGTGCGTAAGTTCCATACACTGGCGCACGATCCGTTCGTAGCCGTCTCTGCCAAGATGTTTGAGCACAGCGTAAGCCGCCGCCACCGATGCTCCGCTCCGTGTTCCTGAGAGAGTCTGCTGGGCAGTAACCGATAGGTATGGCGTATCTACCGATAACCGGTCCATGTACGAAGGATCTCGGAACAAAAGCCCACCGGCAGGGATCATTGCAAAGCCCATCTTGTGCGGGTCGGCAGCGATCGATGTGACGCCGGGCAGCGTAAAGTCGAACTCGTAAGTCTCATGAAGAAACGGGATCACGAATCCACCGAATGCAGCATCAACATGCAAAAATAGATTTGACGCCATTGCGAGATCTGAAAGATCTTTGATTGGATCTATCTGTCCAAATTCCGTAGTTCCTGCAATTCCAACTATGCCAATTGTGTTATCATCGATCAAATCCTCTACCGATGAGATATCAACCATGAGCTCGTGAGTGAGGTCTGCTTTCTTCACTTCAACCCTGAGAATGTCTGCAATCTTGTCGAATGAAAAGTGTGCTGATGCAGGGACAATAATATTTGGCTCGTGCATATTTTGCACATTTCTGATCGCGTGGATCGCCTGAATATTTGATTCAGTGCCGCCAGTGGTGATATAACCATGCGCGTCAGGGTTGTTATACAGCGCACCGAGCATCCGCACCACCTCGCGCTCGATCCACGCGGTCCCGGCAAAGAGCCCGGGATCGCCAAGATTCGCCTCAACGAACTGCTGGTGCGCTTTTGCTGCGATGGGGTGTGGATATGTACACATCGAGCTTAAAATGCGTTCGTAAGGCGTATCCCTGCCCTTCAATTCACGCAATATCGCTTCGACGGTTTCTTCATCTGTTCCGTGCGTATTCATGTCAAGCCCCATCTGTAGGCGTACAGTGGTATGTGATTTTTATAGTGATAAGGTTAATGGAATGTATTGGTGTGCTCGCTAAAGAGCACATTGGCAGAAACCGCCTGCAATTCGCAGTAACAATGACGTACAGGGAATATAGGGATAATAACGGTGATACGGTGGACAAAAATAAAACAATATTTATCTTGCTGATGCTTGCCATAAGTAGTGTCTGTGGATGCATTGACTCTACGCCGACTGATGCGCCGCCAGCCGCGGACGAGGGAACCGGTGCAGAAGGTGCAGGGATTGTATGGTACTCTTATGATGGGGGAATGGGGATCGCGCGGGAGCAGAATAAGCCTGTGATGATCGATATATATACTAACTGGTGTACGTGGTGTAAGGAACTGGATAGGGTTGTGTATATCGATCCCGATGTTATCAAGTTGTCAGATGAGTTTGTATGCATAAAGATCGATGCGGATCAGCAAAGGGATCTTGCGGCGAAGTATAACCCGCGTGGTGGTGTACCAGTAGTCATATTCCTGCGTGCGGACGATACCGAGGTGCACCGTCTCGCCGGTTATCCGAGAGCAGGTGCCAGCGCGTTCGCACAAGAGATGATGGTTGTACTGAGTAAGGTATGATCGATCAATCTGTAATAGTGGGTTATTTGATAATGGAAAAATCATCAGCAGGCTTTCAGAATGTGTTAGGCAAACCGGGGTCGGTGGTTGTAGAGTGGGTCTGGTAATCTTCTCTGATCTGTCGCCGGCATCCGAACCATACTTAAAAGTGATACTGGTTCTTATAATTGCCATCTTTGTGATCGCCATAATCAGCAGGTCTGCAAGAAAAATCCTTGGAAAGACTGCCCTACCTCCTGACACGCAGAATATCCTGCGGAGAATTGTGAAGTACGTCTTGTGGTTCGTTGTTCTGACGTATATCATAGCAGAACTGAACCTGAAAGAGCTTTTAATACCCCTCATGGGTGCTACAGTCCTGGTTGCGGCTGCTGTTGCATTGGCTGTTAAGAACGTCCTGAGTGATGCGATAGCAGGAATATTCATCCTGCTGGATAGGGACTTTGACATCGGTGACGAGGTTGAAACAATGGGTCACAGGGGTAAAATTATAGATGTCACGCTAAGAAAAACACAGATAAAGAAAAAGGATGGTGTGACAGTTGTACTGCCAAACGGAAGAATAGATTCCTCCGGATGGGTACTGCATGTGGAAGGGTCATGACCTATGGCACCCAGGCAAACATAGACAATCACGTGATATGAAATTGTGGAATAATGATGCATGGTTGAGATCATAGGAATCGGCGCACTGAACATGGACAAACTCTACCTCGCCCGGCGCATCGCAGAGCCGGGCGAGGAAGTCAGGGTCGATGAGGTAAGCGAGCAGCCCGGTGGCTCTGCTGCAAACACCATCGCAGGTCTTGCCAGACTTGGTGTGAAGACCGGCTTCATCGGGCGGGTCGGCGATGACACAGATGGCGCACGTTTGCGCATGGAACTGGAAAAAGAGGGCGTGGACACGCAAGGAATCGAGATTGCGCCGGGTAGAACCGGCATCGCAACCGTGCTTGTTGACCGGAGCGGCGAGCGCGCCATGTACGTGTATCCGGGTGCAAATGATGAACTTTGCATAACGCCAGAGAACCGCTTGTATGCAAAAAGCGCAAAATGGCTGCATCTCTCATCATTTGTCGGCGAAAATCCGTTTGAGATGCAAAAAAACATTTTAAGGGAGTCTAAATCCAAAATATCCTTTGCTCCAGGGATGCTCTACGCGCAGAAAGGTATCGATACGCTGCAAGAGATCATCGCGCAGGCAGAGATCGTCTTTTTGAACCGTGACGAAATCGAGATGTTGACCGGACTTGGTTACCGGGACGGTGCAGAGCGGCTAAACGAGATCGGAGCCGCGGTTGTTGTCGTGACGCTCGGGGGGGATGGCTGTTACATCCGCACACATAACGCTGAGACTACTGTGCCCGGATATGCTGCGAATGTCGTTGACACAACCGGTGCAGGGGACGCATTCTGCGCCGGGTTTCTGTGCGGGCGCCTGAATGGCAGACCGCTTGATGAGTGTGGTCGCATGGGAAACCGGGTTGCTGCAAGGTGCGTAGAAGCGGTTGGTGCGAGAACCGGGCTTTCCCGAGCGAAAATGCGCTGAAACAGGCACATAACGAGAAGGAGATAGGCAGATCACCCGATTCCCGCCTTGATGAGCGGCGCAAGGAGTGATAGTGTGGTCTTCGGATCGTTTCGCAGCATGAACCGCATGACCCGGATCGCCTGCGACATTGGCGAGCCAGTGCCTGTGACCCGCGTCAGGTTCACGTCCGTAAACATTCCGGTCAAGCGGTCAATCTCCTTATTGTCCAGCTTTCGCAGGGTTTCAAGAGCAGACCGCCCGAGCATGTACTCACTCTTAAATTCCTTCCCCCAGATGCGCCGGTATTCAGATAATGCATTCTTAGACGTGTTTGACGATGCTATCGCCTTTGCCGCCACCATTCCACATATTTCGCCCGCACGCATGCCATAACCGATGCCAGACTGCCCTGCTGCGCCGCCAGTGACCATGATCCCATTCGATACAATCTCGTTTGGGATAGTTGCGATCGGATCACCGCCGGTGTGTTTTCTGAGGATCCTGATATCTGATACGTCGGATATGTTTTTGTCTTCTGCGAATCGCTTCAACCACATGTCAAAAAACCTGGAAACGTCCTGTCCGTGCCGCCTCACGAACACTCCGAGATTTGCACGATCTCCACCGCCCGGGGAGTATGTCGCCTTCCAGCCAGGGGCGATACTCCCGATATAATACTCAAAAAAGTCCGGATCCCCGATTCCATCCGCTTCCACCTCTGCTTCAATCGCCCATGCGATGTCCTGCGGATATTTTGTCGGATGCAGCCCGACAAGTGCAGACAACCCTGAAGAGATGCCGTCTGCGATGATCACAATTTTTGACGTGAGTGTCCGGTCAGAAGTGCTAACCCGGATGATATTTTTTTTCCTGGTGAAATTGTGAGCTGAAACGCCGGTCAAGATGTTTACATTCTGCTTTATTAATCCTTTAACATGGTATTTATCGAATTTTTCACGATCGATAACATATCCCGGGGTTTCATGAATGATCCTATTGCCTGCGGGCGAGACGATATGCATTCCCGCCATCTCGCGTATGACGTATTCGGGGTGGATGATCTCACTGGTACGATCAAACATCCCTTCAAAAAACGTGTTTGCCGGATGTGGTGGGTTTCCAATCTCCTCCTTTCGTTCGATCAGGGTCACATCGACATCGTGCGTTGCAGCCGCAGCAGCAGCACTGAGCCCAGCGGGACTTGCCCCGATAACGAGAATGTCAGTATCGATTTCCATCTCTAAAACCATCTCCATCTGTATATCGTTCGATCAGGTCGCTAAGTCCCGGATCATACCAACCGGCAAGCACGTACCACGGGTAGATCGGGAGGCGCTCCCTGAGCCGAATGCGCCCGAGTTTTCCTGCAAGTTCCGGTATCTGGGGCCATCCCGCCTCCGGATTGATCCAATCAATGGTGTAAGGCGATATTCCACCAAGATCTGATGCGCCGCACCCGATCAATTCCTCAAACCGGGTAAGGTTCGGCGGAACCTGGATCGCGACATCATCCGGTAGTATGTTGCGGGCTGCCATGACTGTATTCACCACATCCCAATGGGTGGGTTCTGGAAAATCTGCCATCTCGGTCCCGGGTTTTGGCGAAAACGGCTGGATAATCACTTCCTGGATGTGCCGGTACCGCCTATGAAGTTCTTTGATCAGGTCGAGCGACTGCATCCGATCCTCTATGCTCTCGCCGATTCCAATCAATAAGCCTGTTGTGAACGGAATCTTCAATTTTCCGGCATTTTTGATGGTCTTGATCCGCTCGGAGAGCAACTTACCGGCGCACCCCTCGTGTGCAGGAATATCCGCGGTCGTCTCAAGCATCAGCCCCATGCTCGCGTTGAGGGGTTTTAGCCGTTTAATATCGTGAAAGTCCATCACGCCCGGATTGCTGTGTGGAAGCAGCCCGCAGACGATTGCCAGTTCGCAAAGATCGACCAGATAGTCGATGATGCGGGAATATCCAATGTCACCAATCCATTCCCGAAATATCTTATGCTCTTCCGGTTTTTCACCGAATGTGAAGAGGGCTTCGGTGCATCCGAACCGTGCGCCCTGATTAAGTATACGTTCAATTTCTTCGGCGGTCATCAGATTCGCATCAGGATGCGATGGCTCGCGCCTGAACCCGCAGTACCTGCACCGGTTTCTGCATACGTTGGTGACCGGCAGGAACACATTGCGGGTGAAGGTGACGTAATCTGGCATGATGATGTGAATTTGCTGCGGTGATACTTAAGATGATGACTCAGGATGACAACTCGCCATACGAATGTTAAGCACGACCCAAACCCCAAAAACACAGTTGTACCGAAACGGTTGCGCAGGGGTGCCGGGCAGGCAGCAATCGCTACCGCACCGATCCCGCCATCCATAGCTTTATGGGGGATAAACCACACCATCCCACCCATGCCCCGCGTTGTCGGAATTGACCCTGGTACCATGAGTTTCGATTTCTTTGGACTGGATGGTGATGATATCATCCTTGACACATCGATACCAACGAAACAGATCGCATCAGACCCTGAATCAGTTATTGGTCTGCTAAAACAGGCGGACCCCGAGCTTATCCTCGGTCCATCGGGATACGGGATCAAACTCAAAGGAATCGCAGAAATAACGCCAGAAGACCTCTTTCTGATGTCGCTTGTCAAAGACGGTGATAAAAAATCAATACTCGGGATGCGCAGGTTCATCGAGACGCTAAAGAAGCACGATCTCCCGGTCTGTTTCATTCCGGGCGTCATACACCTGCCAACGGTTCCCTCATATCGGAAGATTAACAGGATTGATATGGGCACCCCCGACAAGCTCTGCTGCTGCGCGCTTGCGATCAGGGATCAGGCGACCAAGTGCGACATCGGTTATGACCAGACATCATTCATATCACTGGAGATCGGGTTTGCACACACCGCCGCCATCGCTGTAGACGCAGGGAAGGTCGTGGACGGCATCGGCGGAACCAGCGGCGGCATCGGATTCCTGTCAATGGGTGCGATGGACGCCGAGCTTGCATACCTCCTCCAGGGATTCTATAAGGAGTTCATGACCAAACATGGCGCGTCCTCTCTGGCAGGCGACAGTGCCGGCAGAATCATGCCCGAAGATCTTGCCATGCATGACGATGCCAGACATGCGCTGATCGAGGGTGCGGTCAAGAATGTTCTTGCACTCCTGTCCTCAGTGACACCGGAAGAGGTGCTACTCTCTGGCAGGTTGTCAGGAATTCCGCAGATCCGTGAAGAGTTGACCGAGCGGCTGGAGCGATTTTCATCGGTTAGAATGCTCGAAGGTTTTCCGGGAGCTGTGGTTACGAAAGAATCCGCCCAAGGCGCGGCGTTGATCGCCGAAGGGTTGCTGCACGGGACGTATGCAGATATTGTAAAGGTTATGGAGATCAGGCAGTCGTGTGGCACGGTTCTGGATTATGTGCCGCAAGATGTTGCCAATTTGTCACCAGTAGTACGATTCATGACATGATCGTGCTACCCTGGTAGTCTTCGCCTCACACCAACGTATATATTAGTAGTACTACAAAGGGTTTGTTTACCGCAAGTGGTTTTCAACACCTGCAAAATCCGTTCGCGTGGGTTTTTGCACAAATTGGGGTAACAGGGATTGGCGCAGTCCGGCACGCCCGGGTACGACCCGGAGACGGTCGGGCTGTGTATCATCATTATATGGAGTGAGGAATATGAAAACATTGAATAGATGCCCAAAATGTAATTTCGAACTGGAACTGGTTTCTGAGATGCAAGTATGCCACAGATGCAACTACTGGACACGGAAAGGAACTGCCCAGCTCGATTTTGCGATGCTTAACGGATAATAACAGATAAATACCGGAGACATGAAATACGGGATTCATGCTCCGTGTAACTTTTCTTGGAACCGGCGGCTCGCTGCCGACGCCGCATCGAAACCCATCCGCAATTCTGATCAACAGGGACGGCGAACTGATACTGTTCGATTGCGGTGAAGGCACCCAACAGCAGATGATGAGGGCGAGAACCGGAATGATGAAGCTTTCCTCGATTTTTATCACCCACCTGCACGCAGATCACATTCTTGGCATCCCGGGGCTGATTCAGACCATGTCATTCCACGGGCGGGATGAGCCGCTGTACATCTATGCGCCGGAGCGGTCGTCAGAACAGATCGACTACCTGGCACACATCGGATACACCCGACCCAAGTTTGACGTGCAGATCACAGAACTCTTCCCGGGCGATGTTGTCGAACACGACGACTATGATGTCGAAGCCATCAGGACCGAGCATAACATACCCTCAATCGGATATGCGCTGATCGAACACCAGAGGATCGGGCGGTTCAATCGCGAGCGCGCAATCGAACTCGGAGTCCCGCCAGGACCGCTCTTCGCACGGCTGCAGCGCGGTGATGATGTTATGGCGGATGGAAAGACCGTGCATCCTGAAGACGTGCTCGGCAGTCCGAGACCCGGGCGCCGCATTGTTTATACTGGTGATACCAGACCGACAGATGAGATTGTTGAGGTGAGTCGTGGCGCAGACCTGTTAATTCATGATAGCAGTATGGCAGACGACCTTATCGGCTGGGCGCGCGAGACCATGCACTCCACCGCAGGGGAGGCAGCGCTCGTTGCAAAGGAAGCAGGGGTGCGGGAACTGGTGCTGACGCATATCAGTTCAAGGTACGCAGATTCCTCTCCAATCCTTGAGGACGGGGCAGCGGTGTTTGAGAACGTGCGGGTTGCAAAGGATTTTCTGGAGATCGAGATACCGTATCGGGATGAGTAAACTCTTCACTGCCTTTTCCTGCGCACCAACCACAACCCGACCAGAACAATCTCGGCTGCAACAAGCAGTGGTAAGAACCATGACTGTGCATACATCGGTCTCTTGCAGACCTCAACAACGGTCGCATACTCAAAGGTTACGTTGCCGCCGCCACTCAGGAACTTGCGTGTGTCACTGACGCCCGTTATTACAGTATAGCCAGCCTCTTCCACAGCCTCTTTGTCCTTGATCCCGGCGATTGATTCCATATTTATGCCATCAAGGATGAGGATCGTCCGTTTAACGATGCCCGGATGCCCCTGAATCCAGATGCTGTGACTACCATGATCGAGTGGTGTTGCAACAGTGTATCGAAGCGTGCTATTGATCAGGAAGGTGCCTGAGGCGTTTGTAACAGTTACATCAGCGTGTATGGTCTCTGTCTGCAACGGATCGTCATCAATGATGATGTACGAACCGCTCCATGCAAGAATGTTGTTTTCTGCCTCCCTGATGTATGCAGAACGATTGTCAGCCTTTGCGATGTTTCTCTCGATGGTGGCTGCATCGTTTCCTGTGTAGGTCTCAGTGATCTGTACGGCAATCGAGTTTGCACCGATATCTATATTGTCTGTGTACGTGACGTCCGCAAGAGCGGTGCCGGATGACGTAAGGATTATGGCGATCATCGCCAGTGTAAGAACAGGAAGGAATCGTGTCGTTGGTGTTATTAGTATCATTGGTGTTTTTGGCGTCATGATATCCAGGTCATAATGATTTTTGCGTCTTCTGATCTGTTTTGAGCGATCGTGTTGACCGGATTTCCCGGTTAGCATGTACCACTTCAGCAGGTGTCTGCTAAACTCTCCTCAAGCATGGATCAAAACAGGTGCATCAATAAAAATAATCAGGATGCCGATGCACAACCTGTGCACCGGGCAGTTCCTGATCAAGTTTCATGCAAAGTTGCCGGGGATCACGGATATAGATCCACGCTTGCATGTGTTCCGAACGACGATGGAGTCGCAAAGTCAACCGTAGTTCCCGCACCACCCTCCGGAATCATGCCGATCGTGACCGTGGTTCGTGGCATGACGCTCAGAGATGACTCACCAAGAGTCTCGTTGTTCGCGGGATCCCGGGTCCAGCTTGAACTGATATCAGTGTCCAGGTCATTTGGTCCTACCAGAAGTATTATCTTCACAAGGTCTCCCGTGTTCATCACCGGGTTGTCGCCGGTGTATGACTTGTCCTCATCCCGGATCTCCTCGATTACGAAGAACTTGTCAGCGCGTGCGAAGTATGTGGAACTGCTCGTGTTTCCAATACGGTTGGTATTAGAGGTGCCAGTCTCCGAATAGATCACCTTGTCACCCGGACCCAGATGCGCATCAGGGTACGCCTTTATGAAGTAGTACAAGGTCTCTTCACCATCAACGGTTCCATCCCGAACCTCGAGCCGGTAGTAGGTACTGATATTGTTTACGTCGCCACCGATCCTCGGAGCATCATCGCCGTCTGTCGCGTTGAGTTCACCGTAGATGTAGCGGAGATCGTTTGTGGTCGTACCATCGGTTATGGTGATCACGACCTGATTCATGTCAACTGGCTCACTCCCCACCTTGAGCGATGCTCGTATGTCCAGCCGGTAGATCTCATCTGAGTATGTGTCCCAGTCGGATGCGGACGAATTGCTTCCGCCCCTCCAGCCTTCAATCGAGTCGATATCGATGTTTGAGGAGACCTCCTTTGTCGCCTCTTTTCCTGTAGTCTGTGCTTTCTGTTGCAGAACTCCTGATGTCTGTATTAGAACTGCTGCTGCAACCGCAGCGACAAGAACCATCGCAATAAAGATGATTAAAGTTCCAATCCCCACCTGAGCACTGTGGTTCTGTGTTATATTGTTTCGTTTCATGATTGTTCACCTCACGGGTACACTTCTACGCTTACATGTGTTCCAAACGACGATGGCGTCACAAAGTCAACTGTGGTTCCCGCACCACCCTCCGGGATCATGGAAATCGTGATAGTACTTCTCGGATCAAGATCAAGATTCGCCTCACCAACAAGCGGATTATTGTACTTGAACTTGGAGTCAGTCCCATCCTTTTCCGAACCAGTCAGCCAATCATCGTCCTCGCCTGTGACAATATTATTCGGACCGGTCAAGATAATCATCTTCACAAGGTCGCCTGTGTTCATCACCGGATTGCCGGAGGTATAGGACTTGTCCTCATCCCGGATCTCCTCGACTACGTAGAACTTGTCAGCACGTGCGAAGTACTCGTCCTGCAGCGTACTGCTGATCTTGTCGTACGAAGTACTCGATGCGGTTGTGTTGTTGGTGAAGACCCCGGCATCCACAGCGATCACCTCGCCTGATGTCCCTGTCGTCGATAATGCAGCCTCACTCCATATAACCGCAGTACCATTGCTGTTCTCAAGCGTGTAATTTGCAGCAGAAAGCCCGGTTCCGTTGTAGTCACCGTCAACATGCGCATCAGGATGCACCTTCTTGAATATGTCCATGGCAGCGGTGTGACCGGCTGCACTGTTTGTATGCGTCGTGGTGGTATCACCATCCACCAGTAGCCGGTATGTCGTATTCGTAAGACCTGCCCCACTCGCACTCGATGTATATATCCCACTTGACGCACCGGTTATCGCCTTCGCGGTAGCGAGCGACCCTTCGATGTACCTGAGATCGTTCGTCATCGTGCCATCGGTTATGGTGATCACAACCTGATTCAGATCAACAGGTTCACTTCCCACCTTGAGCGATGCTCGTATGTCCAGCCGGTAGATCTCATCTGAGAACGAATCGTTCTTGGATGCTGACGAATTCAGACCGCCTCGCCATCCTTCTATCGAGTCGACGTCGATGTTACTGGAGACCTCCTTTGTCGCCTCCTTTCCGGTGGTCTGTGCTTTCTGTTGCAGGACTCCTGATGTCTGGATCAGAACAGCCGCCGCAACCGCAGCAACAAGAACCATCGCAATGAAGATGATCAGGGTGCCGATGCCCACCTGGGCACGGCGATTTCGCATCATAGTATTCCGTTTCATGATTCCCCACCTCATGGATACAGATCCACGCTCGAGTGTGTGCCAAACGACGACGGTGTAACAAATGTGACGTCAGTCGATGCCCCACCCTCCGGGATCATGGAGATCGAGACTGTGGTTCTCGGACCGAGCGTGAGATCAGCTTCGCCCACGAGCGGATGATTACTCTCCAGTTGTGCATCAGTGGTGTCCGCGGTACTTCCAAGTGCAGCGTTTCCGGTGACCGTGCTTGCCGGTGCTGTGAGTATGATGATCTTCACGAGGTCTCCGGTGTTCATCACAGGATTGTCCTTTGTGAATGACTTGTCCTCATCCCTGATCTCGTTGATGATGTAGAACATATCACCACGTGCAAGATAGTTTGTACTATCCGGATAGTCAGTCGAATTGAAGACGCTTGCATTCACCGCGATCACATCACCGGATCCTTCCGTTTTCGGAAGACTCCAGAGTACCGATGTAGAGTTACTGACATTATTATCGTCGTCATTACGCGTATCAGGATATATGCGTCTGAACACGTTCAGAAGATCCGCGTTATTGCTTTCATCAACCAGTATCCGGTATGTCGTGTTTGTGATACCATCGGCGGCAGCCGATACCCACGTCCCGTTTCCAGCGCCGACATAAGCCGTATCGGTCATGAGATCTCCTTCGATGTAGCGGAGATCGTTTGTAGTCGTGCCGTCTGTTATCGTTATAACGACCTGGTTCATGTCAACAGGCTCACTTCCGACTTTTAGCGATGCTCGCAGATCGAGCCTGTATATCTGACTTGAGAATGTGTCGGGTTCGCTGCTGGAAGCTTGTATTCCGCCTCGCCATCCCTCAATTGAGTCAAGGTCGATGTTACTGGAAACTTCCTTTGTGGCTTCCTTTCCTGTGGTCTGTGCTTTCTGTTGCAGGACTCCTGAAGTCTGAATCAGAACAGCCGCTGCAACTGCTGCAACGAGAACCATCGCAATAAAGATGATCAGAGTTCCGATACCGACCTGAGCACTGCGGTTCTGTGTTATATTCTTTCTTTTCATAATTCTCCCCCCTTCATGGATATAGATCAACGCTCGAGTGTGTGCCAAACGACGATGGTGTCACGAAAGTGACGTCAGTCGATGCCCCACCCTCAGGGATCATGGAAATCGAGACTGTGGTTCTCGGACTGAGCGTGAGATCGGATTCACCTGTGAGCGGATAGTTGTCTGTAAGTGCGGTGTCAGCACCCCCAATATACACTTCACCACCCGAGATGGTGCTTGGTCCGGTCAGGATGATGATCTTCACCAGATCCCCGGTATTCATCACAGGATTAGCCTTTGTGAATGACTTATCCTCATCCCGGATCTCGTTGATTACGAAGAACATGTCGCCACGCATCAGATACTTGTCCTGTGTCGTGTTGTCATACACGTTGTATGTACTGTTCGTTATCTCGCTGTAGTTGGTGCCACCGCCGTTGACACCATCCCTGAAGACGCCGGCATCGACCGCGATTATGGAACCCGCGTCTTCCGGGTCTGACCACACATACGGATCGGTGTAGCTGTATGTGATACCAGCACCTGCGGTATTATCCTTTGCCACAAACTGGTCATCCACATTGGCATCCTGGTACGCCCTCTGGATGATGTCAATGGCGTCCTCGTTGCTTTCTCCATCGACCAGTATCCGGTATGTCGTATTCGTGATACCTATGGCTGCACTCGCTGTGTAATTCCCGGTTCCGCTGCTGCCAACAAGTGCCCTCGCGGTCACGAGATCTCCTTCGATGTAGCGGAGATCGTTTGTGGTCGTACCGTCTGTTACCGTTATCACGACCTGGTTCATGTCAACAGGCTCACTTCCGACTTTTAGTGATGCTCGCAGATCGAGCCTGTATATCTGACTCGAGAATGTGTCTTCTACACTCGAGGAAGCATTCAAGCCGCCCCGCCATCCCTCGATTGAGTCAAGGTCAATATTGCTGGAGACTTCTTTTGTCGCCTCCTTTCCCGTGGTCTGTGCTTTCTGTTGCAGGACTCCTGATGTCTGGATCAAAACAGCCGCAGCGACCGCTGCAACGAGAACCATCGCAATAAAGATGATAAGTGTCCCGATTCCCACCTGAGCCCGATTGTCTTTGCTAATCCTACGTCTATTGTTTGCTTTCATTGGACAGCCCTCCTGTCATTTACATTATCCAACCCGTTACCTGAACTCGCCCGTTGCTGTAACAATATATGGATATAAACATTGCTTATATATATAGTTTTTGGTTGGAAATTTCAAACGTAAGAGTAATATATCTTATAACATATATCTGTTGACCCTTGAGTTATTGGCAATTATACATAATGTAGGTAAATAATGTAGCGGCGTAGCCTCACAGGGAAGATATAAATGTAATTAGTACATAGTATACTGTGGGAGCAGGGGGCGAGAGCGTCGCGTATTGCGTAAAGCGTACAGCATATCTACCGGGACTCAACAATGCCATATCGTTTTTGATGGCGAGTTCGATCTTTCTATCCGTTAGTGGCGTTTTAATGCTATATTTTTCATTTACCATACTTGAAGTAACACTGAATCCAATCCTGCTCTGCGCTATGTTCTTTGTGATATATAGTGTGTATAGTCTCAACCGAGTGACCGACCAGGAAGAAGATGCCGTGAATATGCCGGAGCGATCCGCTCTTGTGCAGGGCAATGAAAAGATCCTGCTGATTCTTGCAGTTTTCGCGTATATTGTGGCACTGCTCCTTGGCTGGATTGTAAGCCCGTTTGCAGCACTCATTCTACTCGTTCCAATCGTGTTAGGGATCGCATACAGCAAGGACGTCTTTTCGATATTTGGAATCCCACGATTAAAGGATATATTATTTGTAAAGAGTTTTGTTGTTGCTTTAAGCTGGGCTGCATGTGGGGCGCTTTTGCCTGCACTGTATCTCGAAAGTCTCACCAAACTCTGGTTTGTCTTCCCCTTCTTCTTCATCAAAATGTTCATCAACACCGTTCTGTTCGATGTCAGGGATGTGAAAGGGGATACGCTGAATGGTGTGGACACTGTCCCGGTTGTTATCGGGGTATCATGGACTAAGCGATTGCTGCTGACCATCCAGTCCCTACTTGCTGTGTGGACTGTACTGTTTTTAAATTTGTTCAACAATTTTTATCCTGTTTTGATCGCCAGTATGGTATATGGGTATCTGTACATTTTATACTTCTGTACCGAAAATAATCGCAACAATGTCCTGCGGGACATGCTGGTGGATGGGGAGTGGATCATTACATGCATCGGGCTCTGGGTATACATGGGCGTATGCATGGTGTAAATTTTTTCTCTGACTGAGAAAAAACTCTCGATACCAAAATGTTTAATAGACATACGGCATAATAATTCCATGCATGATCTCGGGAATCGATTCGTATGAGGGGGTCAAGGAAGAACTAAAGTTCTTGACGACATCTGGCGTTCGCATCAAGCTGATGATCAGTCTGAACAAAGAAAACATGACTATGGACCAATTCAGGGATGAGTTTGGTTATCGGACCTCTACCATCTTGCCGGTGCTTGCTGAGCTAAAGTCAAAGGATCTGATATACAAAGATGACCGGCAATACGGCACGACACCTTATGGGAAGCTAATCTCGTCGAAGTTGATCGATTTTATTGAGACGCTGCACATGTTTAAAACACAGGAACGGTTCTGGAAGAATCACGAAACTCATGTGATCCCGGATCTGTTTTTCAGGAATATCGGATCTTTGGGCAGGTCTACCATCATAGAGGATATGCCCGCAGATCTTTTTGCAACGCACAGGCATTTTACAGAACTGCTCGGGGAATGTGAGGTTGTAAACGGGGTGTCCCCATTCATACATCCGGATTTCCCAAATCTGTTCAAAGCATTCGTCGAGGGTGGGGTGGTGGTGCGTCTGGTAGTGACATATCCCGTGCTAAAACTGATGTGTGATCGACATAAGGAGGTGATGCAACATGTTGCAGACATGCCAAACTTCAGTTTGAGGGTGATGGACGAAGATGTGCAAGTAGCGTTTACGGTGACTGAGAAGCTTTTATCGCTTGGATTTTTCAGACCGGATGGCACGTATGATTATGGTATGGATCTCGTCAGCGAAGATGCCGCCGCAATCGAGTGGGGAAACGCACTATTCGAATATTACTGGAACCAATCCTCAGACATCACGAGAGCGTCGATATGAATTCATACACGCGAAACAGCTATGTGAAAATCCAAACCACCAGGAAAGGCTATTGTTATGTCAGCAATTCCTGTTCAGCCCCTAATCCCCCACTAAGATGGTGGGGGTCTTCAAGAATAACCCGGTAGTCTCGTTCAAATCCATAAAACAATGCTATAAGGATATCTTCCATCGAATCAAACTTAAATCAAAAAATAAAGACCGTATGCACTCCCAGAGACTTCTTTTACCCCCAACTTCTCCCAAACAGATTGAAATAGCTGACCGGAAAGTTGCGCCTGATCAACCAAAAACGCCAGCATCATCGCTATAACGAAAACAACTGACAGATTCTCATTTCCATGTCCATAATTGTGCTCAAAGCGGTATCCCCGGTTTTTGAGTTTATCTTCACAGAACAACAATCGCAATGGACCGTATTTGAAGAGAAATAACCCGTACCATCTACAGAAAGCAGATAACACCCGTTCATAAAGACCATTTTTTCTAAAGCCTTGTCCCCGCTTCCGTTGACGAAAAACACCACTAAATATACGCCTTATGCAGCTTGGATCCACCCCGTCCAGGATCGTGCGCATCTGGGTATTATATAGTATGGTATCTACCTTGTAGACCGTTTCCAAATTAGTATCTCCGAATCGCCACTTTTAAAATAAGTAAAGAACGATCCTTAAGGGAAAACATGGCAAAAGCTGACATAAGTGCATCAACTGAGGGAATCTCAATATCACATACCCGATGATCCGGTATTCTCTCAAAACCCGTGCGAACGCGGCTTTAATAATGCGTCAGCGTTCAAATGCTTCCGAAGTTTCACTTTTCTTTGGGTCTCTGGTATCTTGAGTTGCAGTGACCAACGCTTATAAGAGATTGCCCATTTTATCCAAATCTCCCAACTCTAATCTAGGAGATTTTCCGGGAATTTAGTCTATTTCTATGCAGTTTTAATCACGAATTTCACGAATGGACAAATGACACGAATTTGTTCCGGCTTAACATTCGTGAAATTCGTTTATTCGTGTCATTCGTGATCCCTAAGCGCTTAATATTCCGCCAGCACAATTCATCTACGAGATGCTTGTAACTCGAATTACCAGAGAGCCTTTTCTTTTGCTCATGCATGCAGCCATCCATTGAGTTTCAAATTTGCCAAACATTGTTTGGAATTATTCTTTATACTACTCTACAATGCATATAAATGTTTATAAAAGTATAAATAACTGACCATTCGTCCACATGCGTTTACAGACACAACGGGAATTGCTGACGTATATTCAGACCCGGGATATCCGGATGGCGATATCAGCCACTTCCACCGCACTCCTGCCAAGAATCCGCACCATTGCCTCCTTTCCGGTGCCGCCCCGGTCGTAGATGACCTGCAGCACATAGCCAGCCGCCTCAATTGCGTGCGCAGTGCCCCAGTCCATGGTCTGGTGCTGTGGCGGTTCATCTTCTCGGTCAAAAGATGCTATCGTATAACCAAGTGCATCACAGGTAGCGATAATCTCCTCCGAATACCTGATATTGATCGCGCTCCTGACTTCCGGATTGAATCGCATGGCTGCAAGGATCAATCGCGCTACATGAGATGATGCGCCAAATCCAATCTGCCCGATTGCACGCGCCGCCCCCCCGAATCGCACGATCCTTGATCTGACCGCTGCAATGTCCTCGACCGACTGCGCATGTGGAATTGCTGTACCGATGTTACATCCCACTTCCGGAATCAGTGATGTGAATGATTTGCAAGCTTCGATGCAGTCCACAGCGCTGCTAACATCCGCGATCGCCCGGTATCGCGCCGCGTCCATGAGGACGTGCTTAGTCTGGTTAACCGGAGCAACGCCACCACCCACAGATAGTGCGCCCCGAATCGCATGCATGACAAACTCCTTTGCAGCAATGCACGCTTCGGGTATGGTAAGTCCTTTCGCAAGAAACGTTGCAACCGCCGCAGAGTAGGTGCAGCCTGCACCATGGGTCCCACCTTCGATCAGGTTTCCAGGGATCAGCCGGAAAACCCCCTCGCCCCCGCCATCGCAGAGCACATCGGTGCCATGCAGATGCCCGCCAGTGACAACAGCCGCCCTACATCCGATATCGACGATTGCCGCAGCCGCGCGTTTTGCATCATCCGTATCCCGGATCCTGATGCCGGTAATCGCTTCTGCCTCAAACACGTTTGGCGTAACCACAGTTGCTGCAGGAATCAGTTCTGCGACCATCGCGCCGAGCGCATCATCTGTTAGCAGAGATCCGCCGGCTTCCGCACTCATCACAGGATCCAGCACAAAAGGAACGCCGTTAACACCGCAGATATGGCTTGCAACGAGATGGACAATCTCTTTTGAGGACAGCATCCCGATTTTTACGTAATCAACGTGTATATCATCGAACACCGCGCGGATCTGATCTATAATCACATTTTTCGGGAGCTCGAACACATTTTGCACACCAAGCGTGTTCTGCGCGGTGATCGCGGTGATCGCACAGGCGCCATGTGCGCCAAGTGCAGCAAACGTCTTCAGATCCGCCTGAACGCCTGCGCCGCCACCAGAGTCGGAGCCGGCGATGGTTAGCACGGTTCGTGTGCGCGTTTCATGCACGAACGCAACCCCACATCCAGTCACCCGCGCCCTTTTTGTTCCCGCACACCTCTCGCATCTTGCCCCCCTTTAACACACAGATCACCCCAACCACCACCCATTTATCCATCAATCATCGTTTGAAAAGGTTATCGCAGCATCAATTGAGTCAACGCCGTCCAACCATTCGGCGACCAACCCGTCAGGCACGTCAAAGAGGATTTCCGGCATCGGTTTGCCGCTAAGTACTCGTGCGCCGACCATGCTGAGATATTCGAGCGCCTGCTCTTGATTGTCGCCCTCTATCTCGATTGCATTTTTGATCAGCTTGATGAGCGACGTCTTTTTGTCATACGTGCCCTGTATGTTATATTCGCACGAAGCAAGTGCGCAGATCAGCGAGGATTGGAGCGACCGGACCATCATGTCCGTATCATCGTTGATCGGGGCGACCTCGCCCAGCACGATCTCGCTAATGCTTGAAATCGCATGTAACGCAGCTTCTGCGGATACTTTCTTCTTTTTATGCCCGTGAACGACTTTCAAGCAGGCAAGTACAACATCATCCATCATGCTAACAAATACCGCTGTATTGGTGTCACCGTCCTCTTCTATCTTGAAATTACTCTCTTTCACCCGGGAAACCCAGTTATCCCAGCGTTCTTTTGTATAATAGTGAATTACCTTCTTTTTGTCTCCTTTTTTCATGATAATCATCCCTTTGTAGTTCCCTTCACTTCATCTTCCTCTCTAAGTTATCATCCCGTTATATGCATCTCGTCTATATGCCTCTTTTTCTGTGTGGTTATTAGTTTTGACCCTACAATAACATAATATGAAATCGTAATTAAACATACTTACAGGCAACATGGGGATTTGCATAATATGGCAAGACATACGAAACCAACCGATATTATATATAGTGGTATGCGGTGGCAATCGCTCTCGCAGAACCCGTCTGTGGCACTGGCACACCTTGGTGAATTGGGCGCAATCATCACAGGGCACCGTGCCCACGAACTTGAGATATCCGAACTGACCTCGGACCTGATCGTCGCGCTTACGGAAACAGACGACGAGACCATTTTAGGCGAGGCAACCACGGCGAGCAAGCAGTTTTTGGAAAAGATCAGAGATGACATCGCAGGTTTTTCGACCGAGCAGTTACCTGTGCTCTTTGCATCGTTGCAGCTTTTTGCTGTGGAACCGGGACAGTACGGGTTTGAGACAATCGAATATCCCGATTCGGATCTTAACAGGATAACTGGTAAGTATAACGGGCAGGATCCGGAATATCTTAAGAAGAAGGAAGCGTACATAAAAACACAGGGGTTGCTTGCAGAGGCTAAGAGCCTGCGCGCTCTTGCTATATCCGCACTCGTTTCGTTCTTTGAGCGGGCGGAATTCATCGAGATCGCAGGTCACATCAGTGCTGAGCTCCTCCCAATGATCGTATCGCTCAATGATGATAAGCGGTACAGACCGTTTAGAACAGCGCTTGCCGCCAATATCGCTGATAAGTTGTATCGGTTCGCGCAGCGGACAGACGATCCGGCGGTAACAGAACTTCTCCAGGGGATATTTAACAAAAAATACATAAAATTTGGTACATCCGGGTTCAGAGCGTTTGTGAACAAGGATTTTGTCCAGAGAAGATCGGATTTCGTGACTGCTGCGATATGTAACGATCTGGAGACCTCACAGGGGATGAGTGGCAGGACCGTGGTGATCACTTACGATACAAGAATCGGCGCCCGGGAGTTTGCGCTTGAGAGTGCACGGGTGTTCCTTGCGCGGGGCTTTCCTGTGCGCTTTGCCGAGGAGCCGTCGCCCACGGGTGCTCTTGTGTACTGGCTCCGCGAAGAGGAGCACGGCGAGGCTGCAGGCGGCGAGAACATGACCCCAAGCCACAACCCGCTCTCGACACAGGGGCAGCGCTGGAACATGGAGAACGGCGATGTTGCCCCGACATCAGTCACCGACCGCATTGAGAGGGAAGCAAACATCATCTGCATGAGAGCGCCTGTTATTGAGAAATACGACCTGAAACAGGCAGAGTCCGAAAACAGGTTTGTCTACATAAATATGCGGGAGAAGTATGTGGCGTGGGTCGCTGATTTCCTGCGATCACAGAAGCTTGATGTGCTCCTGAAGGATTTTTACTCGAAATCGGGTCACAGGTTCATCCACAACGCCATGAACGGTGTGGCAAGAGGCTATATCCCTGAGATATTTGAAAATCTCGGGATTCCCACAGAATCGGTCTTTCCAATGGACTCAGAAAAGGATAATCTCCTTGGACTACGGTTCTATGCAAATCCAGAGGAGCAATGGCTGCTTCCAACGATGGATCGGCTGAAACAGATAGGAGCCATCTTCGAGTGCGCAAACGACACCGACGGAGACCGATGTGGTGGAATCCTTGATGAGACCGGGTTTACCAATTTAAACAAGCTCCTCGCGATGCTCTGCGATTTCACAATTCGAGGGCTTGGCTGGGAGAACCATATCGTGATACGCACAGGGACCACGTCCACCGCAATCGATGATGTGGTGCGGGCGCTTGTGGGCAAGTACGATATACCGACGCCTGAATGGGACCAGGTCAACTCACTGGTGCAGCATCCGTTCTACAATATCAAGAGAATCGCAGATGACAGCGATGCCGATCTCGAGTACGTGCTGAGCCTGCACAAATTCCCGTGCATCGACACTGAGGTCGGATTCAAGTACATCTCGTCGGCGATGAAGAAGTAC